>NZ_VPAL01000026.1:0-22073 GCF_013419245.1 Acinetobacter sp. YH12095 | reverse complement strand
CAAACGAACAAATAGAGCAGATAGAATTTGCACTCAACCATCGTCCTAGAAAAACACTAGGTTGGTATACACCGAGTGAAGTTATGGCTGGTTTTTATACTGTTGCACTTGCCGCTTGAATCCGCCAAAATAATATATAACTAAAATTAAAAATAAATTGATGTATTTAAAAATAATTTACACGATGAATAATATTTAATTTTTTTTAAATTGAGGGTTAAATGAAACTAATTAAATTATTTTCTATAGCAAGCCTGATTGCTTTGGCTGGCTGTAGTTCTAAAGTAGTGACTTATGATACTGCAGGGCAAGTGATTGGTTCATGTGTCGCTACACAGGGCTTTATTTTGGGGGCTAAAGCTGTGTGTTATGGTGGTGCCAACATACAAGGCATTAACTATTCTAAAGTAGATGAGCGCACGGGTTTATTGCCAACCATACCAAATAATTCGCAGATTTCACTGCAACAAGACTAATTTTTTAGAGGGGTAATACAATGAAAATTTCTAGTTTAATCGCATTAACAGCGGCTATTTTGATGACAGGTTGTGCTTCAAAAGTGACAACTTATGATTCGAGTGGTCGTATGATTGGTTCATGTCAGGCAGAGCGTGGGTTTGTAATTGGTGGTGGTGCACACTGTGAAGGACGTGCTAACCAAGAAGGTCGCAGTGTACGTTAATTGATGCTAATGACAAAAAACCGAGCTATTTAGCTCGGTTTTTTTAGATTCAACAGCTTTTATTTTTCAACGAAAGCACGTTCAATCACGTAATCGCCCAATTCACCCATACGTGGTGATTCTTTTAAACCATGTTGGTCAAGTAATGCTGCAACATCTTTTAAGAATGCAGGGCTACCACATAACATGGCACGGTCAGTTTCAGGGTTAAAACGTGGTAAACCAATTTTTTCAAAGATTTCACCCGATTCAATTGCCGTGGTCACACGTCCTTGGTTTGGATATTCTTCACGTGTAACGGTTGGGTAATATACCAGTTTTTCACGAATACCAAGTTCTTGGAAAAACTCGTGATTTGGTAATTCATTTAGAATTAAATCTTGATAAGCCAATTCAGAAATGAAACGTGTACCGTGAACCACAATCACTTTTTCAAAGCGTTCATAAGTTTCAGGGTCGCGGATGGTTGCCAAAAATGGAGCTAGACCTGTACCTGAAGAAAGTAAGTATAGGTTTTTACCAGGATTTAAATCATCCAGTACCAAAGTGCCTGTAGGTTTTTTAGAAACCAGCAATTCATCGCCCACTTTTACTTTTTGTAAAATAGACGTTAAAGGGCCATCAGGTACTTTAATTGAGAAGAATTCTAGCTCTTCTTCATAGTTAGCACTGGCAATAGAGTAAGCGCGCATTAAAGGCTTGCCATTTACTTCCAGACCAATCATCACAAATTGACCGTTTTTAAAACGTAGTGCGGTATCGCGAGTCGTTTTAAAACTGAATAAAGTGTCATTCCAGTGGTGTACGTGAGTAATCTTTTCGACGTTGAAAGCAGCCATTAAAGGTCTCAATAAATTATCAAATTAGAACAGCTTGCTATTCTAATCTAAAATCATTCTCTATAAACTGAATATATTTAATTGAGCTTATCAGAAAAAGTGATGAAGACTGATCTAAAAATGCCAATAATCGGATTTATGCACTCTCCCTACCGAGAAAAATTTGGTATTCCTCGTCAACCAAATCTGGTACAGGTCGAATCGTATATTGAAATGCAAGCGCCTTATAACGATGTGTTGGCATTTCAAGGGATCGAAGCGTTTAGTCACTTATGGTTAATCTGGCAATTTCACGACAATAAAAACCAAACCGATGCTCATCCAACCGTACAGAAACAGCAAAACCCCTGTTTTCGTGCACAAGTGCGTCCGCCACGTTTGGGTGGTAATCAAAAAATAGGTGTGTTTGCGACGCGCAGCATGTATCGACCTGCACCCATTGGTTTATCTGTAGTGCAATTTAAACAGGTCAAAAAAGTGGGTAAGTCACTGCGAGTTTATGTGACAGGAGCAGATTTGTTGCATGGCACGCCTATTTTGGATATTAAACCTTATATTCAATATTCAGATGCTGTGCCTGATGCACAAAGTGGTTATGCGCAAGATGAACCCATAAGAAAAACAGTGCTATGGATGGACACAGCCGAAGCGCAAAAAAATCAGTTGCTCGAATCTGGCGTATTACAGCCACAGATTGCGCAGGAATTGGAACAGGTCTTGTCTTTAGATCCACGACCTGCATATCAGGATGATGCTGAACGAATTTACACCATGAATTTTGCAGATTTTGATGTCAGTTTCCGTGTCGATCAGCACGCAGTACACATCCTAAAAATTGTTTTAATCGCTGTCGATTAAACCATCATATATAAAATAGCCACCAACGCCAGCATGTGCAAAATTTGGGTAGGTGCGAAATAAAGTGCAAAACGTAAGCCGCCAATGAGTGCGGCATTGATACATTTAGAAATTGCATGAGCAACAAGACCTAAAATTAAGGCGTACAGCAACATTTGCTGACTGGGTGGACCTTGCATCACCACAGTAGCAATGGCGGCATGCACCTCAAATAAAGAGGCGAGTAAGGTACCAATGATTAAGCCTGCGTCGCCAAGCATTTGCTCTAAGCCGTAGACCATGGCTTGAATTGCGGTTAAGGTCGCCACAATAATAGCGGCTTCTTTAAGGCTAAACATACGGGTGTCGGCTTCAGGTTTTGCTGTTGTCGTATTTTTATGCTTTTTAAGCAAGCATACGCCGACCAAAATTAAAATGCCAATGCCTGCCAGACTGGGCATAATTAACAGCTTAAACCACTCCAGATTGACACCCGCCACAATAATCAACATTTGCGCTAAAGTTGCCACGCAAGACATCAGCGCTGCACCTGCATTGGCACGTGCGTCGCCACGACCTGCGCGTACTTCCATGCCTAAACTGGCAATGGTTGCGGTGCTTGATACAAAACCTGAAGCAATTGCAGATAATATGAGGGCGTTGCTGCTTGAGAGTAAACGCTTGGCGATATGCGCCAAAGCCTGCACACTTAGAATTAAAATCAATAATTTTAAAATCACATAAGGATTAAGCACATTGCCCCATAGTGCAGTATTAGGCGTCAGTGGCAAGGCAATTAACACCAAAGCCAGTAAAAACAAGCCATCACGTAGTTCAGCTTCGGTAATCCACTGACTGACAATGCCATGCATGGTGTGCTTGGTCATGAGTAAACCTGTCAAAATGACCGATAAACCTGCTGCCAATGGAATATTCCATAAACATAAGGCACCAATAAAATAGGTCATGACGAAGGCCAGTTCTGTGGTTGCACCTGGGTCATCTTCCGCTTGATTTTTGAGGGAATATAAGCCTATTCCGCCAACAATCAGTGCACCTACAATGGCAATGCTCATGCCCAATAAGAAGCAAATTGCACCTAATAATGCGCAAATTCCAAAGGTGCGTACGCCTGCAAAATGATGATGTTGTCCATTTTTTTTACTGCGTTCGCGCTCTAATCCAATCAGTAAGCCACAGCCGAGTGCTGCTGCAAACATGGTGAGCAGTTCGGGAAAATTGGTTGTAACCAAAGATGGAGGAGTCAGAAAATCCACAGCAACATTCCAAATACAAGGTGTTATTTTAAACATCATATATTTGAATTGTGTTTATCGCCATTTATGAATCTATTTTCACTCTAAAATTATGGCTTAATCGAACCATACAAGATTACTGTATTAAAGAAGTCATTCAGCCCTGAAAGCAAACTCTGCTATAGTAAACCCAGATTTTGGGGCATATAACAATGAATTTTAATTTTGAAATAGACAGTACTTGGTGCTTAGAACAATTAGTCAAAGATGGTAAAATTACCGAACGTGATCAGGCTTTGGTACAAACCACGCATCGTCAACGTGATCAATTAAAATGGCATCCGTTACAATGGATTGCCAACTTTAATTTGGTCGATCAAAGTCATCCCCAAACCACTTTAACTTTAAACCGTTTATGCCAATGGCTGGCTGATAAATCAGGCTTGCCATTCTATATTATTGATCCGTTAAAAGCCGATGTTGCTGCTTTAACAGCTGTGATGTCGCAGGAATTTGCACTGCGTAACCGTATTTTAGCGGTGGAAGTGACTGCAGATGCGGTGTTAATTGCGACAGATCAACCTTATAAAAAAGAATGGGTTGCCAACTTAGAACATAGTTTATTGCCCAAAAAAATTCAGCGAGTTTTACTCAGCCCAGATCAATTACAGCGTTATTTGATCGAATATTACCAAGTGAGTCGCGCAGTACACTCATCACAAAAATCTTCTGCACATGACCGTGAAAATAAAGGGGTCGAGGCTTTATTGCAATTGGGCGATACCCAAAACCCAGATGCCAATGATCAACATATTGTGAAGTTGGTGGATTGGGTGCTGCAATTTGCCTTTGAACAAGGCGCAAGTGATATTCACCTCGAACCACGTAAAGACACAGGCAAAGTACGTTTTCGTATTGATGGCGTGTTGCACACCATCTATAACATGCCTGCCAATACGCTTACCGCAGTCATCTCACGGATTAAAATTTTAGGGCGTATGAATGTAGCCGAAAAACGTAAACCGCAAGATGGACGTTTAAAAACCCGAACTCCAAAAGGACAAGAAACTGAACTGCGTTTATCGACCTTACCAACGGCGTTTGGCGAAAAACTGGTGATGCGTATTTTTGACCCAGAAGTATTGGTACGCAGTTTTCAGCAATTGGGTTTTGATAGTCGTTTGTTGAATGAATGGCATGCCCTGACTGCACATAGTCACGGCATTATTTTGGTTACAGGCCCTACAGGTTCGGGTAAAACCACCACGCTGTATTCATCGCTAAAGCAATTGGCTACCGATGAAGTCAATGTCTGCACCATTGAAGACCCGATTGAAATGTTAGAACCGAGTTTTAACCAAATGCAGGTGAATACTGCAATTGATTTAGGTTTTGCCGATGGTGTGCGTGCCTTAATGCGTCAAGACCCTGACATTATTATGGTCGGAGAAATTCGAGATCAGGATACCGCAAATATGGCGATTCAAGCGGCACTGACGGGGCATTTAGTTTTATCGACACTGCATACTAATGATGCGCCGTCAAGTTTGACTCGTTTGCATGATTTGGGCGTGCAGCCATTTTTGACTGCTGCCACAATTTTAGGCGTTTTGGCACAGCGTTTGGTGCGTAAGCTATGTCCGCATTGTAAGCAGGAAGGCTCAATAAATGAAAAAGACTGGGAACATTTGACCTTTGACTACATTATGGAAATGCCTGCACAAGTGTTTAAACCTGTCGGATGCGATGAATGTCGTCAAACGGGCTATAAAGGTCGGGTCGGAATTTATGAGTTTATGCCTTTAAGTTTAGACACCAAACAGCTCATCAGTGTCAATGCCAATTTAAATGAATTACGTCAGCAAGCTAAAAAAGAGGGCATTGAACCGTTGCGTATTGCAGGCGCACGCAAAGTTTTAGAAGGCATGACCACTTTAGAGGAAGTGTTGCGAGTCGTGCCATTAAATTAGCAGATTCAAACTTTTTACGATGAATTTTAAAAAATGGAAATCTTAAGATTCAGCTCATCTTGCTTTGTTTTAATCACCATAACGAAATGAGCAACACAAAAAGGTGAAGCAATGAAATTTACAATGAAAGCAATGTTGATGGCAGGTTTAATGGCAATGGCTTCAATCACCATGGCAAACGACAGCATTAACACCCAAGCACTACATCAAAATGTAACTGTAAAACAAGCTTTAAGCCTGAAAGATGACAGCAAAGTGCAGTTAAAAGGTTATGTGGTGAAATCTATTGGTGATGAAAAATATCAGTTCCGTGATAACACAGGCACTATTACGGTCGATATTGATGATGACTTATGGAATGGCAAAGCAGTTTCTGCCAAAACGCCTGTTACCTTAATTGGTGAAGTGGATATTGATCACAAGCCTACAAAACGTATTGAAATAGATGTGGATCAAGTTCGTTTCTAAATCTACGCTGTGTAAAACAGCATTAGTTGCTACACAAAACTGATTTCACTCAAAAACCACATACGCTGTAAGGTGTATGTGGTTTTATCATGTAAAGTATTTTGAAATCATAAAATTTTGAAGCATAAATAACAGAGGAAGATATGCGCTTACTCTTGGCTGAAGACGATGTATCGCAAGCAGAAAGTATAAAAACTTGGCTGGAAATGGATGGTTATAATGTCGATTGGGTTGAACGTGGTGATCATGCCATTTTAGCGATTCAGCAGCATCATTATGATTGTGTGTTGTTAGACCGTGGGTTGCCTAAAAATAGCGGTGATGAAATTCTGCACGCTTTACGACAGCAGCAACAGGACACACCTGTTATTTTTATTACTGCGCGCGATAGTATTCAAGATCGGGTACAGGGACTTGATTTAGGTGCCAATGATTATTTGGTCAAACCGTTTAGCCTTGAAGAACTATCGGCGCGGGTACGCAGTCAGTTACGCAGTGCGCAAAGTCATCCGACACAGCAGCTTGAATTTGCCAACTTGGTTTTAGATACGCAAAGCAAACAAGTGAAAGTGGATGATCAACAGGTCAATTTAACGGCCAAGGAATTCCAGATTTTACATAAACTGATGCAAAACCCGCAGCATGTGGTGACTCGTGAACAGCTCGAAGAGTCTTTATATGCATGGGGCGATGAAATTGAAAGTAATGCGATTGAAGTATTTATTTATCAATTACGCAAAAAAATTGGCAGTAGCCGCATTAAAACCATCCGAGGTTTAGGCTATCGTATGCAGCAAGATAACTAATTCAGTTTGATCTCCGCATGTCTAAACAGGTCATTTCTTTACAGTCCAAACTGGTTAAAAGCTCCGTTTTAAGTTCGGTCTTGGCGGGTGGACTCGCCCTGATTTTATTATTGGCGGTTGCCAGTTATCAGACCATGCGCGTGCATGATGACATTATGGATGAAATAGCCGATATGTTGCTGCGAGCAGACTTGCGTGACCATGCAGGCAATCAGGTCGATGAGTTGAGTGAGCAATTTCATATTGCCTATCAATTGGGATTAGATGATCTGATTTTGACTACCTCTGAAGATGAACATGACATTTCTCAGCTTCACTTGTCTCAGCTTGCCGTGGTATCTGAGCATGGTTTTTCATTTCACTGGCAAGATGGACAAATTTGGCGCAGCTATGTGGCAGAGGAAGATGGCTTGCATGTGATTGTCGCGCAGCCGCTTAAATATCGCTTCAAGGAAATTGCTGCAACCAGTTTAGGTTATGCCGCTATTTTATTGCTGTTGTGGTTGCTGCAATGGGCCATTGTGCATTTTATGATTGGTCGTCAATTTAAGCGGATTCAGCAACTCTCCCAACAAATTGCAGAAAAAAATCAACATGATTTGACGCCAATTATCCCCACACAACCTGAATTGAAAGAACTGCAACCCATGCTGCAGCAATTGAATAAATTGTTGGGGCGAGTAGAGCAGTCTTTAATTGCAGAACAGCGATTTACAGCAGATGCTTCGCATGAATTACGCTCTCCTTTATCTGCCATTCAATTGCGTTTGCAGGTGCTAAAACGTAAATACCAACAACAACCTGAGTTGGCACAAGATTTAGAGCAAATTCAGCGTGATGTCAGTCGTGGTACACAAGTATTGGAAAATTTGCTGTTATTGGCACGTTTAGACCCGACAGATGCGGCATCGTTAAATAAAAGTGCGGTATCTATAGCAGACTTGGTGCAGGAAGTTTTACAAAGTCTGACGCCGTTTATTCAGGAAAAAGCCATTCAGATTCAGTCAGATATTCAACCGATACAAGTGCAAGGCAATCCTGAATTGCTATTTAGCTGCCTGCGCAACTTGATTGACAACGCAGTGCGTTATGCAGCACCTCAAGGACGTATTTGGATTGAAGCGAAACCGCATGAATTGATGCAGGAAATTTGCATCGCCGACAATGGTCATGCAGTGACTGATGACGTTTTGGCACGTTTGGGCGAACGCTTTTACCGTGCTTTAGGCAGTAAAGCTCAAGGTTCTGGTTTAGGACTGTCGATTTGTAAGAAAATTATAGAGTTGCATGCAGGAAAAATTGAATTTTCACGTGCTGAACAAGGTGGTTTAAAAGTGCGTATTTTGTTGCCTAAAGCCCAGTTGTAAATATGATTGGTTTTAGGAAGCAAGTTAAAATTAGACAAGTCAGAACTTAAAAGCAGTATGCGCTGATTCATACTGCTGTTTCCACGTTTATTATTGTGTTGATTATTTTAATTATTTTGTGAGAATAAGACGATTGTTACGGGTTAAGCGTAAACGATATTCTTCGCCTGCATGCAAAATACGAATTTCGCGTCCTAGCGCAAACAAGTTATTTGAATGTAACATAGGTAGGGCATGCTGAGTGTCTGAATGAAGTGAAAATAAATTAAATGGGGCGTTCATTTTGAGTTACTCCGTGGTGTGTAAGAATTGTTTTAAATGATAATCATTATCATGTAAACCTGTCAACGGATTATTTTTAATTTTATAAAAGTCTACAATTTGCAGTTAAACGTACATTGCAGAAAAGGAAACGGGTTCATGTCCAAGCCAAATATTCATGTGGCAATTGCGCTGTTATTTCATCAAAACAAAGTGTTAGTGGGTTGGCGCGAAGCCAAACAACATCAGGGCAATAAACACGAGTTTCCTGGTGGAAAAGTGGAAGCAGGCGAAACTCCTGTAGATGCCTGCCGCCGTGAGGTGTTTGAAGAAGTTGGTATTGGCATACAGCATTGGCATGCCTTTGATATTATTTGCCATGAATATGATGATGTGATTGTCAATCTGCATATTTTTCAGGCTGCTGTACCTGCGGCTTTATTAAAAGATATTCAAGTGCCTTGGACATGGTTT
Organism: Acinetobacter sp. YH12095; assembly: GCF_013419245.1. Lineage (NCBI taxonomy): Bacteria > Pseudomonadati > Pseudomonadota > Gammaproteobacteria > Moraxellales > Moraxellaceae > Acinetobacter > Acinetobacter sp. YH12095. The sequence continues at coordinate 13,113 of NZ_VPAL01000026.1, read as the reverse complement.
AGCCGTCCGCAACTTTTAGAGCTGAATTTTCCGCAAGCCAATCGTGCAATTGTGCAACGACTGGCGTGGCAACAGGCTATTAAAGTCAGTGAAGATTTAAAACATTTAGCAAATTTGCCTAAGCAAAAACTGCTGTATTGGCGGGTTGAGCCCAATGCTGCCTGCAAGGTTGAATTGTCAGAATATTGCATTGAGCAACTGGGGCAAGTGATTATCAATTTGGAATTGTGGAAGCAATTAAATACGATTCAGCAACACGCGATTGCAGCAATTCATTTGAAACAATCGCAACTAATGCAATTCCAAAAGGGCGATTTAAAAGTCGGGCAGCGTTATATTGCAGCATGTCATGATATTGTTTCGGCACAACATGCACAGCAAATTGGCTGTGAAGCAATTTTGCTCAGCCCTGTTTTAGCAACTACTACGCATCATGATGCCACACCTTTAGGATGGGAAAAATTCCAACAGATTGCTGAGTTTGTCGATATTCCTGTTTTTGCTTTGGGTGGCTTAACTCAAGATGATTTAACTACCGCAGAGCAGCATCATGCCTATGGCATTGCAGGCGTACGTTTTATTTGAATTTCTGGTTTGACAAATAAAAAATCGCTGATGTAATTACACTCAGCGATTTTTAGTTTATTAAATCATCGTCCTTACAAATCCTTCAAAGCTTGTTGGGCTTGCGCAAGGCTTTTGGCATTATTTTGTTGCTGTGCTGCTTTTTGAATGACTAACCACAATTGACGTTTCATGGCATCGCTTTGTGCATAGCTTAAACCACGACGTGCCAAGGCTTCTGCATTGGCAGGTTGCTTTTTTTGGTTGGCAATTAAAGCCAAATATAAATAGGTTTCAGCCGCTTGCGGGGCAAGTCGCTGCGCTTGCAAAGCTGCTGTTTCGGCCTGATTGAATTGACCTTGTTTATAAGCGGTCTGGGTTTGCTGCATCAACTTTTGAAAAGCAGGCAAACTACGACCATCCTCTAATTTTTGTTGCACGGTTTGTTGTGGCACCACCACTTGCAACGATTGACGCTTAATTTCTTCACGTTCATAAGGACGAATCACCACACCTTCTGGTGTCGTCACAGTTTTAGGTTTTTCAGGCACAGGCTGAGGAGCAGGCGGTTCAGGTAAACTCTGGCAAGCTACAATCGTTGCCATCGCACCCATAGCGAATGTGGTGAAAAAAACCTGTCTTAAACGTGATAATTTCATAAGCGTAACCAATCGATATCCTCAAGTTTAATTGATATAACTGCCGCTTGAGATGACACGACCATCGGTATTGTCATCTGATACAGGTTCAGTTTCACGGATATAATTTTCGATACTGTCACTGGTTTCAGGAGCTGTTTGCTGAGTTTCAGTATCGGGTTGGTAAACGGGTTCAACTTGATAGTGTGAAAAACCACATGCGGTTGCCTGACGCGGTACATTATTACGATTCACTGGAATATACATCGCACCTTCACAGCCTTGTGCAGATAAATGCCCAGAACTGCGGTCAATCCAATGCCATTGAATTTGTTCGGTCTGACGTAAGTTGACAGGTTTTTGACGCAATTGCTGCATCACATTACTCCAGACAGGCAAAGCACCAGACGAGCCTGTTAAGCCTGTGACTTTGTTATCATCCAAACCAAGCCATACAACGGCTAAATAATTGCCTGAATAGCCCGCAAACCATGAATCACGAGTATCATTGGTTGTACCTGATTTGCCTGCCAATTTTAAATCTGTCGATAAGCTATTGTAAGCTGAACGACCTGTACCAGAACTCATCACTTGCTGTAAGCCATAATTCAAAATATAGGCGGCAGAAGGATCAATAGTTTGTTGTACGGTTAAACCATAACGATCCAGTAAACGTCCATTGGCATCGACTACGGTGCGAATCGCTTTGGTCGGATATTTAAAACCACCTGTGGCAAAGTTACCGTAAATGTCCATCACTTGCATTGGTGATAAATCTACCGCACCCAAGAAAATAGATGGATATTGCGGAACCGCATCACTTGGTACACCAAATTTAATGAGGTGATTACGGAAGGTAGATAATCCAAACTCCTGTCCCAAACGAACTGCAGATAGGTTATAAGACTGAGATAGGGCTTGTGACATAGACACAATCCCATGATCGCTGCCGCTATAATTACGTGGTGTCCAAGATTTACCATCAATTGGGATGCTGATTTGGCTGTCTTCTACAGGACTTGCCCAGTTATATCGACCAGACTCAATCGCACTTAAATAAATAATTGGTTTGAGCAGTGAGCCAACTTGACGTTTGGCATCCAAGGCACGGTTAAAACCCGTAAAATCTTGCGTAGAACCTACCGCTGCCACTAACTCGCCATTTTCAGGATGAGAAATCAGCACCGCGCCTTGTAAATCTTTTAAACGCTTTGGATTGGCTTTACTTAAACGCTCAACCGATGCTTTAAAAGCATTTTGTACGTTGGTTTGTGCAATCGGATCAAGCGTCGTGAAGATACGCAAACCCTGATTGGTCAAATCTCCTTCTTGATATTCAGTACGTAATTGACGGCGGACAATATCTAAAAAGTCAGGGAAACGGGCAGGGCCAATGGTCGGTTTTGTAATGACATTTAAGGGACGCGCAGTTTCTTTTTCATATTGTTCTTGGTTTAAATAACCCATCACCAACATATTGTTTAGTACAATGTCACGACGTTTTTTGGCAGCTTCAGGGTTGCGCCAAGGATTATATAATGATGGACCTTGTACCAAACCGACCAAAAAGGCTTGTTGTGAAATGTTTAGCTCACGCAACGGCATACCAAAATAAAACTGTGAAGCTAGACCATAACCATTAATAGAATAGTTACCGTTTTGACCTAAATTCACCTCATTTAAATAGGCTTCTAAGATTTCATCTTTGCTGTAATGTAGTTCAATCAGCATGGCCATGAGTGCTTCATTGGCCTTACGTTTTAAGGTGCGTTCTGGGCTTAAATAAAAGTTTTTCACCAATTGCTGCGTAAGGGTAGAACCACCCTGACGTTTGCCACCAGTGACGTTGCTGACAATAGCACGTGCAGTACCACGAATTGAAACGCCGTGATGTTGATAGAAATTACGATCTTCAGTGGCAATAAGGGCTTCAATCAGCGGTTTAGGTACTTTATTCAGTTTAATCAGCACACGATCTTCATTGTGCTGTGGATAAATTCCGCCAATCAACATCGGTTCTAAACGTGCAATACCTGTATTAGATGGTTTGGTGGCGCTCACTTCACTAATTTGATTGTTGGCAAAACTGACTTTTAAAACCTGTTCAGGTTCGACACTGTCTCCAAAGTCAAAACCACGGGTATGCACAAATAAAGTATTACCATCGCTGACATAACTGCCTGATTTAGCATAATTATCTGTATTTTTATAGCCAAGCAGTTTCAGTTCTTGAGTAAAGTCGGTCTGGCTGACAGGTGCATTGCTATACACTTCTAACGGGCGTGCAAAAACCTTGGCTGGAATATCCCAACGCTGTCCTTCAAATTTGTCTCTGACAATATTATCCAGACGAATCAAGTAGATACTAAATGCAATAAATCCACCAATAACGATGATGCAAAATAGTAATGCAATTATGCCTATGCCACGCTCAGACTTCATAAATCGCGATAAGATCCTGATAAATTTTGCTAATCATGCGAAGCTTTTACTGAATTTGCAATAATTAATCTGTGACTGAAGGGAAAATATCGTCATAAAATTGAGCAGAAATGTAGTTTTAAAGTTTTTTTAAATCAACTAGGTTAGTGCTATGATAGGCGTCGAATCGTAGCGGAGCGATATCGCAGGTGCAAATTTCACATAAGAACTTTCGGAACATTGGACTGATTGGCCGTCCAGACAAATATTCTGTCGTAGAAACATTATGTCTGATTCACGACCATATTTTAGGATTGGGTTTGCATCCCGTTTTTGATTCTGACACTGCTCAACTTGTACCTTATAACAACACCCAAACAGTCAGCCGTGCTTTATTAGGCGAAGTGGTCGATTTGGTGATTGTGGTGGGGGGGGATGGTTCATTGCTGCACGCAGCGCGCGCTTTGGTTAAATACAATACCCCTGTAATTGGTGTGAACCGTGGGCGTTTAGGCTTTTTAACCGATATTAAACCGACAGAAGTAATCTTTAAACTCGATCAGGTTTTGCAAGGACATTTTCAGTCAGACCGTCGTTTTTTATTGGAAATGGAAGTGCGCTCTAAAGGTGAAATCATTTATGAAGCGATTGCCTTAAATGATGTGGTGCTACATTCGGGTAAGTCGGTTCACATGATTGACTTTGAACTGAATATTGATGGGCAATATGTCTATCGTCAGCACAGTGATGGTTTAATCGTTTCGACCCCAACAGGTTCAACGGCTTATGCTTTGTCGGGTGGTGGCCCAATTGTACATCCGAGCATGGATGCAATTGCATTGGTGCCTATGCATCCACATACCTTGTCTTCACGCCCAATTGTGGTGGGTGGACACAGCGAAATTAAAATCAATATTCGTGAAAACCGTGTGTTGCCGATGGTTAGTGCTGACGGTCAACATAGTGTTTCATTAAATGTTGGAGATAGTTTGCATATCCGCAAACATCCTTATAAATTAAATTTATTACATCCACCAGGTTATGACTTCTATATGGCTTGTCGTACTAAGTTAGGGTGGAATCAAGATTTTGAATCAATGCAACAGCAGGATGAATGATGAATATTGAACAAATGCTTGCCGTACTCGATCCTGAAATTGTTGGACGTTTAAAAACGGCAATTGAAATTGGCAAGTGGCCAAACGGTGTTGCGCTGACCCAAGAGCAACGTCAAATTTGTATGCAAGCAGTATATGCGTGGGAAATGAAAAACCTGCCTGAAACTGAGCGTAGTGGTTATATTGACCGTGGCACTAAAGAAGAAGGCGAGCAGTGTGATGATGATCATCACAATCATGAAGAATTTAAACCAATTCGTTTTGTTTAAACGATGCAAAACTGCTTTCAGAAAAAATGAAAGATGAAAAAGACACCTGAGATGGGTGTCTTTTTTGTATCTTCAATAAAGTTTTAGTTGTGACGATTTTGCCAAAGCTGCTGTGCGTTTCGCATTGCTGCTGCATAATCATCACAAACGCCCATGGTATATAACGCGATACCCATGGTTTCGGTAATGGCAACTTCACCATATTCATGGACTTGCTGACCTAGCCAGACGGCTTTAAATACTGCCAAATCCAATTCTTCTTCTACAGGGCTACGGTTATCGGTCAGTTTAGGCAGTTCGTGTTCATATAAAGCGCCATTTTTGATGCCACAAATTAATGTCTTGGCATCAGGGTTGCGCTCAAATTCACCGCCTTCGCCTTTAATTACTGCACTGTTTTGATAACCCAACTGAAATGCGGCTTGTTGATGCGAGCTGCGATAAGCGGGGTGGAAGATCGCCTGCATGGTGGCTTTGGCATTAAATGGATTGATTAAACGGGCAAGGGTATGAATAGGAGAACGTAAACCCATCACATTGCGTAAATTAATCAACTCACTCAAAATCGGTGAAATAACATCCAATGGTAAGTAAGCAAAATTACGCTGTGCCAATTGCTGTTCAACGTCTAGGTCATTTTGGCAAATTGGATAATCTAAATATTGCAGTGCTTGTTCGGTATATAAACGGTTGATGGTATGCCCAGAAGCACCATGCATCACCACTTTATAGCCATGTTTTGCTAAAGTCAGCGCTGCCAATAAAAACCACGGATAATGTCTGCGTTTACCTGCATAAGATGACCAGTCTAAATCGACCTGAAGCGGTTTAAATTGCAGTTGATCACGGGTAGCTTGTACAAAACCTGCCAACTCCTCTACAGATTCTTCCTTCACACGCAGCAACATTAAAAAAGCACCCAATTGCACATCCAACACTTCATTGCGCAAAATCATAGAAAAAGCTTGATAGGCCTCGTCATAGGTCAGTGAACGTGCGCCTGTTTTGCCTTTGCCAATAATTCGAATAAATTGTGCGAATGGATGTTCTGCATCTTTATAAATATTTCTTTTATTGGGGTTTGTATTTGGCATAAGCGAGTTCACACACATCTTTAGTTAGTATACTAGTGTATAAACTTCGGCAACAGTTTGCAGCACTATTCACAGCTTCAGCTTGTACGAGCTGCCACAAGTTTCATTGCATATCTGAAATGACGACTAAAGTTTGACTGTAAAGTAAGACAATCTGTAGGGATAACACATGACAGCCTGTATAAAAATGCATAGCATGGATACTATTGAAAACAACAATTGAAAAATAAAGGATTGGATATGCTGGCTTATGATGCTGATTTAGAATTATTTAGAGATAACTTTCGACGTTTTATGCAGGAGCATATTGCACCGCATTATGCTGCGTGGGAACGTGAGGGCATCATGCCGCGCAGCGTGTGGAATCTGTTAGGTGAAAATGGCTTTTTATGTATTGATGTGCCTGAAGAATATGGCGGCTATGGTGTTCCAACGCATTATTCCCTAATGTTGGTCGAAGAGTCGGCACGTGCAGGTTATAGCGCACTCTCTACAGGTATTTCCTGTCACTCTGAAATTGCTGCGCCGTACATTTTGCATATTGGTACAGAAGAACAAAAACAATACTGGCTACCTAAAATGGTGTCGGGTGAAGTAGTTGGTGCAATTGGCATGACCGAGCCAGGTGCGGGTTCAGACTTACAAGCCATGCGTACTAATGCCATTTTGCAAGAAGATCATTATGTACTGAATGGCTCTAAAACCTTTATTTCCAATGGTCAGCATGCAGACTTGGTGGTTTTGGCAGTAAAAACTGATCCGCAAGCACGTGCCAAAGGCGTGTCGCTCATGTTGGTCGATACTCACTTGGAAGGCTTTAAAAAAGGCACCAATTTGGAAAAAATTGGTTTGCATTCACAAGATACGTCAGAGCTATTCTTCGACAATGTCAAAGTGCCGAAAAACCAACTGTTGGGACAGGCAGGGCATGGTTTTGCCTATTTAATACAAGAATTGCCACGTGAACGTACCGCGATTGCAGCCACAGCATTGGGTGCTATTCGTGGTTCAATTGATGTGACCACACAATATGTGCAAGAGCGTCAGGCGTTTGGACAAGCCATTGGTCAGTTCCAGAATACCCGTTTTGTTTTGGCACAGGCTAAAATTGATGAATTGGCAACCGCTGCTTTTTATAATCAAAACGTCGAATTGTATATGCAGGGCAAACTGGACGTCGAAACTGCAGCCGCTTTAAAAAGCTTTGCGACAGATATGCAAATGAAAATTGCCGATCAATTGCTGCAACTGTTTGGCGGTTATGGCTATATGACGGAATACCCGATTTCTCGTTTCTTTGTCGATGCGCGAATCCAGCGAATTTACGGTGGAACCAATGAAATTATGAAAGAAATTGTCGCGCGTGGTTTATTGGGGCGTTAAAACAATGCCTAAAAGTCCAATTGAATAAAGATCAAGGATCATCTCCAGAGTCAGCCCAGTGCTGGCTCTTTTTTTATGAATTTGATCAGACTTAAAAGCAATGAGCTGATTGATAATTACACTTAAAAATAAAATTACACCGCTTAGAATTAGAGATGCAAAAAAGAAAAGCATAGTTGCCCAGTTTTAAGCGGTACGTTGTGCAAAGTTGCGGCTTAAATGTATAGATTGGTGATGCTTTGATCAACTGTATGTTTTTAAATCTGAAACACTGAAAGTTGTATTGCGCAACATTTGAAAGCTAACTATTGTTATACTATTTGCAAAATGTTTATGAAGGGCGACATAACAATGATCCAAGACGATCAGAACACAACGACTTCTCTTGATCTCGCTAAAATCCGTGAAGATATTGACTCTGTAGATCAACAGATTCAGCAGCTGATTAACCGTCGAGCACGACTTGCTGAAGCGGTGGCGAAAGCAAAATTTGCAGCAGAAGAGAACCCGTTGTTTTACCGTCCTGAACGTGAAGCGCAAGTTTTACGTAATGTTATGGAGCGCAACGAAGGGCCGTTGTCTGATGTGACCATGGCACGTTTATTCCGTGAAATTATGTCGGCATGTTTGGCACTTGAAGCGCCACAAAGTATTGCGTTTTTAGGGCCAATTGGTACTTATACGCATTCCGCAGTACTTAAACATTTTGGTCAAGACGCGATTGTGCGTCCTTTGCCTACTATTGATGAAGTCTTCCGTGAAGTGGAAGCAGGTAGTGCGCACTATGGTTTAGTGCCTGTCGAAAACTCATCTGAAGGTGTGGTGAACCATACTTTAGACTGTTTTAAATCATCGCCATTAAATGTGATTGGTGAAGTGGAATTGCGTATTCATCACCAATTCCTTGTGTCAGAAAACACTCGTAAAGACAGCATTAAACAAATTTATGCGCATCAGCAAACTTTGGCACAATGCCGTAAATGGTTAGATGTGCATTATCCGGGTGTAGAACGTGTGGCACTCAGCTCCAATGCAGAAGCAGCGCGCCGTATTCGTAATGAATGGCATTCTGCTGCAATTGCTTCTGAAATTGCGGCCAATATTTACGAACTCGAAATTTTACATAGCAATATTGAAGATAACCCAGAAAATACCACACGTTTCTTGGTGATTGGTCGTGAGAAAGTTCCACCAAGTGGCAATGATAAAACTTCATTGTTGGTGTCTGCACATGACCGCGCAGGGGCATTGCTTGAGATTCTTGCACCATTTGCGAAGCACAATATTAGCTTGACCAGTATTGAAACACGTCCTGCCTTGCCTGAAAAATGGGCCTATGTATTCTTCATTGACCTAGAAGGGCATGTCGAGCAAGACAATGTACGTGCAGCGATTGAAGAAATCCGTCCATTGGTGAAAGAAATTCGTGTCTTGGGTTCTTATCCTGCTGCCGTGTTATAACCGTATTTAATTTAGTGGTGTGCATGTTTGTCATGCGCGCCACATTCACCACCTAGTCAACTGGAAGTGTAAAATGTCGTTTGTCCCAGCCAATGAAGGCATCTCGAAGTTAAAGCCTTATCAACCAGGTAAACCAATCAGTGAACTTGAGCGTGAGTTGGGGATTACAGATATCGTCAAACTTGCTTCAAATGAAAACCCATTGGGCTGTTCAGACAAAGTCAAAGAAGCCGTTGCAGCAGAAATTGCTGAAATTGGTCGCTATCCAGATGGTGGTGGTTTTATTTTAAAAGACCAAATTCAAAAACAATTTGGCTTTGCGCATGACCGTATTACTTTGGGTAATGGTTCAAACGATTTGCTAGAAATGTTTGCTCGCGCATTCGTTTCAGATCAAGATTCAGTGTTGTACAGCCAACATGCCTTTGCAGTATATGCTTTGGTAACGCAAGCGATTAATGCTCAAGCGATTGAAGTGCCTGCCAAAGGTTTTTCACATGACTTGGATGCTATGGCGGCAGCAATTCAAGACAACACCAAGTTAATCTTTATTGCCAACCCAAATAACCCAACAGGCACATGGTTTGAAGAGGCTGAATTTGAAGCCTTTATGCAAAAAGTTCCTGCACGGGTGATTGTGGTATTAGATGAAGCCTATGTGGAATATTTCCCAGAAAACTTCAACAGCCTTAAATTCCTTGAGCAATATCCAAACTTAATCGTGAGCCGTACTTTATCTAAGTGCTATGGTTTGGCGGCGCTGCGCGTTGGTTTTGCTTTAGCTTCTGCAGAAGTGACCGATTATTTAAACCGTATTCGTCAACCATTTAACGTCAATCACTTGGCAATGGTGGCTGCGGTTGCGGCATTAAAAGACGAAGATTTTATCGAAAAATCACGTATTACCAACAAAGCAGGCATGGCGCAATTGGAAGCAGGCTTTAAAGCATTGGGTCTGAATTATGTGCCTTCACGTGCTAACTTTATTTTGGTAGATGTAGAAGCCGATCCAGGTCAAACTTTTAATGCCTTATTGAAAGAAGGTGTAATTGTACGTCCTGTGGGTATTACGACCCATTTACGTGTTTCAATTGGCACAGAAGCAGAAAATGCCAAGTTCCTGCGTGCATTAGCCAAAGTATTGGGCAAGGAAGCGAAGGCATAAAACATGGCGCAACCATTGTTTGAAAAAGTTGCATTTATCGGACTCGGGCTAATAGGCTCGAGTTTGGCACGTGTAATGCTGGCAGAAAACTTAAGTCGGCATATTGTGGCATCGACCCGTTCTGAAAAAACGCTGCAAGATGCTTTGGAATTAGGATTAATTGAACAAGGCTTTAACAATCCTGTAGATGCGGTACAAGGCGCAGATTTAGTGGTGTTGGCGCTACCTGTGCAAGCCACAGAAAAAGTCTTGCGATTAATTCAGCCACATTTGGCAGATAATGTAATTCTGACCGATGTAGGCAGCACCAAAGGCAGTGTCGTGGCTGCAGCCAAAGCGGTTTTTGGAGAACATTTACCTGCAGGTTTTGTACCCGGGCATCCAATTGCTGGGGCAGAGCATACAGGCGTGCATGCAGGCAAGGTTGATTTATTTGCCAATCACAAAGTCATTTTGACACCATTGCCAAGCAGTGCGCCGTGGGCAGTCAATAAACTGATTCAAATGTGGGAAAGCGCCAAAGCCGAAGTAATTTGCATGGATGTGGAAAAACATGATGAGGTATTGGCGTATACCAGTCATCTTCCACATTTAATGGCCTTTAATTTGGTCGAACAATTGGCAAATCGGGAAGATAATTTAGACATTTTCCGCTATGCTGCAGGTGGCTTTCGTGACTTCTCACGTATTGCTGCCAGCGATCCACAAATGTGGCATGACATTTTCTTGGCCAATAAAACTGCATTGTTAAAAGCGGTGGATGGCTTTGAAAGTCAACTCGCGATTATTCGCCAACTGATTGAACAAGAAGACTCGCATGCTTTAATGGGCTTGCTTGGACATGCACAAGCGGCACGACAGCATTTTAATCATATGCTCGCCAAGAAACCTTTTATGGAGAACAATAACGTGACACAACAATTTACGATTTTGCCAGGTGCTAAGACTTTCCAAGGTAAATTTACCGTACCGGGTGACAAATCTGTGTCACATCGTTCAATTATGTTTGGTGCAATTGCCGAAGGCACTACGCATGTGACAGGTTTCCTTGAAGGTGAAGATGCATTGGCGACTTTGCAAGCATTTCGTGATATGGGTGTGAGCATTGAAGGCCCTAAAAATGGTGAAGTCACCATTCATGGCGTAGGCATGCAAGGTTTAAAAGCACCTGCAAGCGCAATTTATATGGGCAACTCAGGCACATCTATGCGTTTGTTGGCAGGCATGTTATCTGCACAGCAGTTTGATTCTGTTATGACAGGTGATGCGTCATTGACCAAGCGTCCAATGGAACGTATTGCTAAACCATTGCGTGAAATGGGTGCACAAATTCAAACGACGGGTGAACGTGGCACACCGCCAGTATCGATTACAGGTGCGCAAGCGCTGAAAGGTATTCACTATGATTTGCCAATGGCATCTGCACAGGTGAAATCAGGTATTTTATTGGCAGGGCTTTGGGCAGAAGGTGAAACTTCAGTGACTGAGCCTGAACCAACGCGTGACCATACCGAACGTATGTTACGTGCATTTGGTTATGAAGTGAAAACTGAAGGTAACCGTATTTCATTGCAAGGCGGCGGTAAATTGGTGGGTACAGATATTCAAGTACCTTCTGATATTTCATCTGCGGCATTCTTCATGGTGGGTGCAGCCATTACAGAAAATTCAGATGTAACCTTAGAAGCGGTGGGCATTAACCCAACCCGTACAGGTGTGATTGAAATTCTGAAACAAATGGGTGCAGACCTGAGCGTGGAAAATGAACGTATTGCAGGCGGTGAACCAATTGCAGATATTCGTATTCGTGGTTCACGTACTTTAAAAGGGATTCATGTTCCTGAAGATCAAGTGCCATTGGCGATTGATGAATTTCCTGCATTGTTCATTGCTGCAGCTTGTGCTGAAGGTCAAACTGTACTGACAGGTGCTGCAGAATTGCGCGTAAAAGAATCAGACCGTATTCAAGTGATGGCAGATGGTTTAAAAACCATGGGCATTGACTGCACACCAACTGACGATGGCATCATCATTCAGGGTAAAGGCAAAGCAGGCGACTGGTCAGCGATATTTACAGGCGGCGAGATTGAATCACATCATGACCATCGTATCGCCATGAGTTTCTCTATGGCAGGCTTGCGTACTTCTGGTGAAATTAAAATTGTAGGTACAGAAACAGTAGCAACAAGTTTCCCTACCTTTACTGAGCTTGCAGGTGTGGCAGGTCTGAATATTCAAGTGACAGAATAAGCCAAAACGATAGGGGCTGCGATGAAGAGTCGCAAAGCCTAGACTTTATGCTGAAACAGCCAAGCTTTTGCTTGGCTGTTTGCGTTTTATTGCTTATGCTAAACCCATACAAGAAAAAAGCCTTTGGGTTCGAGCATGCGCAAATTAAAATTTATGGCGAATTGTGAAAATAAACAAGAGTTACAAGATTGCACTCTGGCACAGAATTATGTGGCGAATTTACTTTCACAAAACTTATCTCATTATGGCTTTCAAACGTTGCCGCAGAGTGGTGCACAAGTCGCTGTAAGTGTAGATCAACATGCGCTGCCTTTGGCAGTAAACTGTCAAAGCCGTGGTGAAGATGGGCATCTTGTTTGTGAAATTACTTCATACCCAAATGAGGAACAAGACTGGCTAGAACGAATTACCGAGCAAAGTTTATTAAATCAATTGGCGCAAGCGGTAGAAAATACTCTGAAAGAAGACCAATCTTTTAGTGAGTTTGAATGGAAAGGTTAAACCAAGCTGCAAAGACGTTGGATGTTTAAAATTTATACTTGATTTTTAAATGGCGGATTCAAGCGGCAAGTGCAACAGTATAAAAACCAGACATAACTTCACTCGGTGTATACCAACCTAGGGTTTTTCTAGGACGATGGTTGAGTGCAAATTCTATCTGCTCTATTTGTTCGTTTGACACGTCATCAAACGATGATGATTTTGGCAGATATTGACGGATTAAACCATTCGTATTTTCATTTCTAGCTC
>NZ_VPAL01000025.1:0-23287 GCF_013419245.1 Acinetobacter sp. YH12095 | reverse complement strand
GGCCAGGCCTCAGCATTTTATTATGGTGATCCCCTGGGCGAAATGCGCCTGGTAAGCAGAGTTTTTGAAATGTAAGGCCTTTGAATAAGACAAAAGGCTGCCTCATCGCTAACTTTGCAACAGTGCCCTGTATCCTAATATGTGTGTGACGAACTTTACCGAATCTGAACAATGGGATACGGTAATAGAGGGAAACGATGACCTTTTAGAGAAATATATGTCCGGTAAATCATTAGAAGCATTGGAACTCGAACAAGAGGAAAGCATAAGATTTCATAATTGTTCCCTGTTCCCTGTTTATCACGGAAGTGCAAAAAACAATATAGGGATTGATAACCTTATAGAAGTGATTACGAATAAATTTTATTCATCAACACATCGAGGTCCGTCTGAACTTTGCGGAAATGTTTTCAAAATTGAATATACAAAAAAAAGACAACGTCTTGCATATATACGCCTTTATAGTGGAGTACTACATTTACGAGATTCGGTTAGAGTATCAGAAAAAGAAAAAATAAAAGTTACAGAAATGTATACTTCAATAAATGGTGAATTATGTAAGATTGATAGAGCTTATTCTGGAGAAATTGTTATTTTGCAAAATGAGTTTTTGAAGTTAAATAGTGTTCTTGGAGATACAAAACTATTGCCACAGAGAAAAAAGATTGAAAATCCGCACCCTCTACTACAAACAACTGTTGAACCGAGTAAACCTGAACAGAGAGAAATGTTGCTTGATGCCCTTTTGGAAATCTCAGATAGTGATCCGCTTCTACGATATTACGTGGATTCTACGACACATGAAATTATACTTTCTTTCTTAGGGAAAGTACAAATGGAAGTGATTAGTGCACTGTTGCAAGAAAAGTATCATGTGGAGATAGAACTAAAAGAGCCTACAGTCATTTATATGGAGAGACCGTTAAAAAATGCAGAATATACCATTCACATCGAAGTGCCGCCAAATCCTTTCTGGGCTTCCATTGGTTTATCTGTATCACCGCTTCCGTTGGGAAGTGGAATGCAGTATGAGAGCTCGGTTTCTCTTGGATACTTAAATCAATCATTTCAAAATGCAGTTATGGAAGGGATACGCTATGGTTGCGAACAAGGATTATATGGTTGGAATGTGACGGATTGTAAAATCTGTTTTAAGTATGGCTTATACTATAGCCCTGTTAGTACCCCAGCAGATTTTCGGATGCTTGCTCCTATTGTATTGGAACAAGTCTTAAAAAAAGCTGGAACAGAATTGTTAGAGCCATATCTTAGTTTTAAAATTTATGCGCCACAGGAATATCTTTCACGAGCATACAACGATGCTCCTAAATATTGTGCGAACATCGTAGACACTCAATTGAAAAATAATGAGGTCATTCTTAGTGGAGAAATCCCTGCTCGGTGTATTCAAGAATATCGTAGTGATTTAACTTTCTTTACAAATGGACGTAGTGTTTGTTTAACAGAGTTAAAAGGGTACCATGTTACTACCGGTGAACCTGTTTGCCAGCCCCGTCGTCCAAATAGTCGGATAGATAAAGTACGATATATGTTCAATAAAATAACTTAGTGTATTTTATGTTGTTATATAAATATGGTTTCTTGTTAAATAAGATGAAATATTTTGAACCGTCCTGGTTTTATCGGAGACAGGTTTGCTTGAGTCAGGCAGCATAGCCTGACGGAATTAATGAACAATAGTAGATATTTTCCGCATCAACGGGCGATACATATCCATTGGTAGAATGCAATCGTTCATGGTTGTACCAGTGTACCCAATCAAGGGTTGCTAGCGCAACATCATTTACGCCATCCCATTCCTGTTTCAAATAATCAATCACCTCCGCTTTATTATGTGAAAGCAATAAAGTATCATACTGTTTTGTGTGTAAGTGTTTAATTTTATTGATATTAAATTCAAATAATATTTATTAAAGTACCATACTATCTGCAAGGTTAGTCTAAGTACAATTCTATTAAAATAAAAAAAAGTTTCATACTAAGATCTCAATATACTGAAAATAATGAATATATTTCCTTTCTATTGAAACCCGGTATGAAACTTTTTTACTGAGTATTATTGTTTATTACATAGTATTAAACTTTATTACTCAAAAACACCAAGGTTATCCTCCAGCGCTTTCACACGCGCGCTGACGCTCGACTGGCTGATACCAAGTGCCTTGGCCGCATGCCGAAAATTCAGATGCTCGGCGACGGCGATGAACTGAACAAGGGAAATGAGCGGTATCCTGCCAGACAGGATACCGACATTCACGAGGTTTCGATGGTTAGTGCGCCGCATCGGAGCGGGCCTGCTACCAGTCGTCGGTTAGACGACTGGCGACTTCTCGGTGGCAGCCCCACGGAGCCGAAGGAGCACCAGCCCCAACGAAACCAGTACCGCCATCGCCGTGGCGTAACAGATCACGGGCCACGCTGTGTCACCGTTTAAAAGTGCCACCGCCAATGTCCCGACAATGCTGACTATCAGGCTTTGAACGCAGAAGTAGAACGCGACCGCTGATCCCGCGATGTCGTCGAACTCTGCCAAAGCGCCGTTCGCGGTAACGGACACCGTGAAGACAATACCGACCGCGACAACCCACATCGGTAGGATGAAGGTGAGGAATGACGGCGAGCCGTAAAGTTCGCCGATCCCCAACAGGACCGCTCCGCAAACAAGCAACGCCATCCCACGCGCCACGCATCCTGCGATGCCCCATCTGGCGACAAAGGACTTCGCGAAACGGGTTGTCACGATCATTACAAGCGCGACAGTGGCGAAGGCAAAGCTGAATCCGATCTCGGAATATTCCGCTTGGCCTATGAGCACACGGGGAGCCGTCGAGAAGAAGACGAAGTAGGTGCCCATACCGGCGCTAAAGCCGACAGTGTAAACCCAAAAAGCCGGACTCGCGAAGATCGGCAAGACAGATCGGCGCGTCTTGACTTGATCCAGAGGGCGGGTTTCGTGCCACCTGAAACCCGCATTTAGGAGTGCGAGCATCGCCAGTATAGCCAAAGTAATGAATATCGCCTGCCATCCCAAGAACTCGCCGATCAATACTCCGGCGATAGGGCCGAGCGCAGGCACGAACGCCAGCATCGAACTGAAAAGGCCGTAGATGACGACACCCTCAGGACGGTTGGCATAAACGTCGCGAACCGTCGCGAACGTCGCCACCAGCATGGCCGACGCGCCCACTGCTTGAAGTAGACGGAAAGCGACAAAGGCCGGTGCAGTTGAAGACCAAGCTGCTCCCAGAGACGCAATGACGAAAGCCGTTGCGCCCGCAAGTAGAATTGGCCGTCGCCCGATTCTGTCTGAGAGCGGACCAAAAATCACCTGGCCCACGCCGAGCATCACCATATAGAGGCTCAACGTGAGTTGGATCATAGCGGGCGTCGTGTTCAGGATGCCGGGCATCGCTGGAACGACAGGGAGATAAATATCCATCGCCAGTGAAGCGAGGATGTCGAAAGGAGCCATCAGCAGCAGTGCTGCCGGCAGCGTATAGGCCCACGCGGGGCGTGTGGTGGTCATGACGAATCAACCCTCGATTAAGGAATACCGGGCGACGTCTGCTCGTCAGCAATCAGATGAGACTAGCCTTACAGAGCGCCGCAACAACAATACTGGTTGTTGCGGCTTACTTGTCTGCTGACTTGGAATTTCCCATCTGATTACTCCACGCTTACGAATATGAATTGCTACATTTTATCCGATTATCTTTTGCTTTGTCAACGGCATTCTAAAATTGACCCCTTTTACCTTACAAATGGCAAAGTAAAATTGACCCCTTTGATCTCGTATTAAATTTCAACCTGAGGCTGAATCCCTATTCTTTTTTTATCCTTCAAACGATAACTCTCACCCGATATTTGTACCACATGACAGTGATGCAATAACCGATCTAACATCGCAGCGGTCAACGTGACATCATCCGCAAATGACTTAGACCATTGGCTAAAGGGTAAGTTACTCGTCAATATCGTACTGCCTTTTTCATAACGCTTGGCAATCACGTTAAAGAACAGATTCGCTTCTTCACGTCCAAACGGTAAATAACCAATTTCATCGATAATCAGTAATTTTGGGGCGAGTATCACCCGTTGCATATAGGTTTTCAATTTACCTTGCTGATAGGCTGTACTGAGTTGCAGCATGAGATCGGCGGCGGTAATAAACTTGGTTTTGACATTGTTCATGATGGCCTTATAGCCTAATGCCATGGATAAATGCGTTTTCCCTACACCGCTAGCACCAAGAAACACCACATTTTCTGCTCTAGCAATAAAGCTCAGGTTGAACAACTCGACCACCTGTGATTTGGGAGCACCCAGTGCATAATTAAAATCGTAACCTTCCAGCGTTTTCACTTGAGGCAGGCCTGAGAGTTTCATCAGTACCTGCTGGCTGCGCTGTTGCCTGGCAGCATATTCATGCGTCAAGATCGCTTCAACAAAGTCGGCATAACTTCCATCCTGACCTAATGTTTGTTGTGCATGATGTGACCATTGTGATGCGATGGCAGGCAGATTGAGCTTTTGGCAAAGCTGCTCTATACGGTCGTATTGCAGATTCATCAGGAAACTCCCAGCAACTGGTCATATACAGATAAGGGATGCTGCAAACTCTCGTAGGGCATGACATGCTGTGCTGCTGCAACAGGTACAGTGCTGGAACCTGTATCTGATTGCGGTAATGGCGTAAATTTTTGCTGCTCCTGTTGCAGTCGAACAGCCGGTTTTTCCTGCGTGGTGGCATGAATCCGCTGATTGGCGGTTTCATGCAGCCACCGGCCAATGTGGGCATTGGCGACATCAACATCTAACAGTAAACCCGAAGTCTTCAGGCTTGCTTTCAATGGCACAATAAAGCTTGATTTGAGGTATCCATTAAAGCGTTCAACTTTGCCTTTGGTCTGTGCACGGTAGGGCTTACATACGCGAGGACGAAAGCTGTATTTCTTGGCGCAGTCGAGCAGTTTGGGATTCCATTTATGCTGCCCCTCCTGATAGGCATCCCGTTCAATCATGATCGTTTTAGCGTTATCAAACAGGATTTCCTGAGGTACTCCTGCAAAGAACTGAAATGCATTTTCCAGACCATCGATCCATGCATCGGTACGTTCATGATCATAAAATTTCACGAAAGTCGCTCTGGAATACCCTAATGTTGCGACAAAGGCTTTTAAAGTCGAGTTGTTGCGTCGAATCGTGGTGAAATCTACCTGCATTTGTTGGCCAGGTTGGGTTTCAAAACGAATGATCGGTTCCGGTTTAGCAACTGATTTTAATGTTGCAAGATATTCCCTCAAGATCCTGATCTTTCCTGGATATCCCAACCTTAAAATTTCCTGGTAGAGCACAACAGCAGGAATCCATTCAGGATGAGCTGCGTTTACACGTTTGAGTAAATAGGGTTTATATGGATCAAGAATACTTGTTCTAGGTTGTGTACGCCGATACTGAGGTGTTTCCTTCTGCCGTAAATATTTACGTACGGTATTTCGGGACACCCCCAGTTCACGACTAATGGCTTTAATAGATTTACCTTGTTGATGAAGTATTTGGATTGTCACTGCTTGCTCCAAAGTTAACATGTTGAGCAGTCCAAAATGACCGCTATATTAACCAAGGGGGTCAGTTTTTAAATGCCATTAGGGGGTCATTTTTACACTGCCGCTAACAGCTTCGCAATGCGGCATGGGCGCACTCAGCGTTCCAGCCCCCTCTGCCGCCCTAACTGCCACGACACCGACCCGCCCTGCACGATGCCCATAACCTCGCGGCCGAGTTGGCGGTCGATGATCGGCCGCCACGGGACAAGGGTGAACTCATGGGATTTCAGCCAAAGCATTATCGTATGAATCACCAGTCGTACCGACTGATGCTCGTAAATTTGCTGCTTCTAAACGATTGGTATAGCGAATGGAAAGATATTGCACACCTCTGTCGGAATGATGAATCACATTCTTTGGCATGCCTCGATCATGCAATGCTTGCTCCAATGCATCGAGCACCATATCTGTATTCATCCGTGTCGATACTTTCCATCCAACAATTGCTCGTGAGAACACATCAATAATAAATGCAGTATAAACCCAGCCTGAATTTGTTTGAATATACGTAAAGTCACTCACCCACAGTTGGTCAGGATGATCAGCAGTAAAATTACGTTTTACCAAGTCATCCGCTCGTTTTTGATCATCTCGGCTACGGGTGGTTTGTTTGTTCTTACCACGCCAAACACCTTTTATACCTAGCTTTTGCATTAATCGAGCAACAGTACAGCGCGCAATAATATAGCCTTCACGTTTCAGTTTTTGCCAGACTTTACGTACACCATACCGACCTGAACTTTCCTTCCAAATTCGTTTAATCTCCTCAGCATGATGCAAGTCATGTAAATCTCGCTTTGCTCGATGTTCTGGATTTTCACAGAGATCTAGAGTCCGGTAATAGGTTGAAGGTGCGATCGGTAAAATTCTACAAATCGCCTCGACTCCGTACAGCTCTTTATTATTATGGATAAAATCCACCATTATTTGTGTGGGCGGTCGAGCTCCGCCTGGGCGAAAAAAGCGGCTGCTTTACGTAGAATTTCATTGGCGCGTTGCAGTTCTTTATTTTCGCGTTCGAGTTGTTTGATACGTTCTTGGTCTGAAAGCTGCTGTACTTTAACTGGATTTTGTTTATCTAAATATTTTTGATACCAAACACGTAGTGTTTCAGGAGTACAACCCTTGCGCAGTATACTGCTCAGGGAGCAATAGCGGTGATCGCAGCCCAATTCGATGGATAATCTTTCTCGGATTCAATCAATAATTGAACCGCTCTTTCTCTGATTTCAGGGGTATATTTTACTTTTTTCATCGGGACATTCTCTCAGAAAGCTTGGTCTCCGACAAACCCGGTACGGTTCAAAAATCTTCCATTGATTTATTTATATCTGTTAAACCAGTCGCATTATGAAATGTAATATAAGTAGAAATTTCAGTATAAATGGTCATGATCTTTTCTAAATTTGAATATCTAAGCGTCTTCATTAATCAACCTTATTGATTATTAGTTTCTTCTTTTAAAGCTCTTTGTACTGTTGCTATCCCTACTTTAAACTTTTCTGCAACACCTCTAAATGTTGAATTTTCTTCAGCCATTGCTTTTCGTATTTCAACATAGTCAACCTTCCGCTTTCTTCCCTTATATAAGCCCTTCGCTTTGGCTTTTGCAATTCCTTCCTTTTGACGCTCACGGATCATGGAGCGTTCAAACTCTGCAAATGCAGCAAGCATCTGAAACATGAGTTTATTTATTGCCGATTGTGCTACATCATGACTGAAGGTCAAATTCTCTTTATGAAAAATAATGGTTATACCACGATCATTCAGACTATTCACAATTTCGTTCAGATCATTTGTATTACGTGCCAGACGATCAATACTATGAACATGCACCGTATCACCTTCACGCAGATAGTCGAGCATTGCATTTAACTGAGGACGTTCACGGCTACCACCGCTTGCCTTTTCAGTAAAGGTCTTATCCAGGCTGATTCCATCTAATTGACGTTCAGTATTTTGTTCAGTTGAACTGACTCGAATATATCCGACCTGATTAGGCATTCTGTACCGTTAGAGTTTAGATAATTAAATACATATTGTACCGAAATTAAATATTAAGTCTATAAATACGGTTTTTGAGTTGCTTTTTAAGACTTTATTTTGTTCCGTTAGGCTATACTCTATAGTTACATAATTCGTGATTTAAAGAGACCTAGAAAAAGAGAAATGGTATTTATTTGAGCTAATCAAAGTTGAGAAACTTTAGAATTCTTGCGTTAGTCAAATTTTAAGCAGCCAAAAGCTATATTTTATGAGGTTTTAGCCAATTCAAAAATTAGATAAACTATACTTTCGCAAGAGGTCTTTTGATTAAATAATAAGCGTGGAACGTGAAAAATCATAAAAAAAGCCCACCTTGGGGAAGATGGGCTATCAACTAGAAACTACAGCATTGATTTCTATAGAGAATTATAACGCATTTCGTATAAGGTGTATTATGTTAATTTTAGATTTTTTAAAAAATTAGGGCATCCATGAATCCTTTAGAATTCTACTGTTTAATATTGAAAAATATGGATAAAAACCTGGCTAAGAAACTAGGTAAAATTGAGAAAAAATATACTAATGTTCCATTTAAAAATGATGAAATAGCTAAAGTTAAAATTAAATCCGAATTTGCTTCAGAAATGGGGTTTTTCGTACTTAATTCAGCAACTTCTTTAGCTGTAGATGAAGAAAACTATAATTTTGCATACTGCTTAAAAATCTTAGAACTATATCCAATTAAGAATAACGATTTTTTTTATTGGAATGAGCATATAAAGCTATTTTCAGAATTAGAAAAAAATAATTTTTTATATGAAGATGTCTGCAAACTACATGATTTTCTGGTAAATAACTTTAGCTTTAACGGTGATTTAAAGAATATTATTAGTCATGAGATGCTTAGAAATTCTGGCGTCAATATACTGCTAATTTTAATTCACTTAGATCATTTAATTTCTAAGAAGTGGGGATTCCAATCAATCTCACTAAACCAAGCATTAAAGTTTAAGTTTAAAAATAAACGACCATACTTCCCATCAAAAACTTTTACAGATTTTCTTTTATTTATCTTAAAGATAAATGCAAAGTTTGAAGCAACAAAAGGACATAAAGTCGAGATTCTGAAGACTATTCCTCCAACTAATGGTTTTGAGCAATGGTTAGATCCTTCTCTCGAAGATGAACAAATTAAAGAATTTATACAACTAATTAAAAAAGTTAGAGAAAACAGAAGACTATGCTACTTGAATGAAGTCTATGAGTTCCTAGGTCTACCTTATGGTGAGTTTAAAAATGATGAAATTTATGAACAAGTCTCAGAAGAGAATTATTTATTCCTGAAAAATGAACTTCCAGAAGATAAGTGGTTTGAAAGTATTAATGCCATAGCTGGCCTATGGTTAATATATTTTTGGCAAGACTTTTATTATAAACATTTTCAAAAAACAGCCAGCGTTTCTACGTTAGCTACATCAGAAGATTTTATCGTGATATGGGAAGCCTTCCTGAAGAAATATCCTTCAGAAGGCCAATATCTTTGGCCTTCTGAATTGATATTACAAGATAAATAAATTTTTATTTACGAGGTGGATTATTGTCTCGGCCACCACCTGATGGATTTCCAGTAGTACTAGGCCAACCTGCTGTGCTCATAGTTTTCATCCTTATTTAGATTTCGTAGGTTTATGATTAGGATTCAATTGTCGGCTACGGTTGTCCTGATTCTGCGCATGTTGAATATTATTAGGATTTTTTACTGTAGCACGTTGATCATTCGCTGTTTGTGTCATTGCTTTCTCCTTAAAATGTTTGAACATCTGACAAGGAAAGTATGGCTTCAAAAAAATATGCATCTTGCCTGAAAAACAGTAAAAAAGTTTAAATTTTAACCAAAAAAATTATGTATTTAACATAATGGTGTTATACGAAATTAATGGATGTTCGTATAAATTACTTGCATATTGTATTCGATCGAATACAATATAGTGAGAAGATAAGGAATCCTCATGATTGAAATTAAACGTCTTCCAGAATTTGATGAATGGTTGGATGGCATTAAAGACAATATGACCCGTATCCGCCTGAATCGTCGATTAGATAAGGTTCAACGTGGAAACTGGGGAGACATTAAACCTCTCCAAGATGGCGTTTGGGAAATGAGAGAATTCTTCGGTTCTGGATGGAGGATGTATTACATCCAACATGGTGACGTTGTGATTGTAATGCTTGGTGGTGGAGATAAATCAACTCAACAACAAGACATCGATCGGGCAGTCAAACTATCGAAAACATTGGAGGATTAAAATGGTTAAAGTCGCTGATTTACCAAGTTTTGATATGGCTGAGTCGCTCAAAACTGAAGAAGACATTGTGATGTATCTCAATATGGTTCTTGAAGAAAATGATCCAGCTGAATTAGCCCATGCACTTGGTGTTATTGCTAAAGCTCGTGGCATGACTCAAATCGCTAAAGAAGCAGGGATTGGGCGTGAAGCACTCTACAAAGCCCTACGTCAGGATTCAGCACCACGTTTTGATACGATTAATCGTGTAGTAAATGCTTTAGGCTTAAAACTCACAGTACAACACGCTTAAAACTTTAAAAATATAGTAAAAATGGGAGCTAAAGGCTCCCATTTTTAGATTCGTATAAGGTGTATTATGTTAATTTTAGAAATTCTATATAAATATAGAATTTTTAAAACTTAAATTCTGGCATGTGTCCCATACTTATCAATCATGATCGAACTGGCTTCATTTAGACCACGTACTGTGACATTCGCACCATTCTTTTGAAATTTATTTACAACAGAATCAAGCATGGCGACTGATGTTACATCCCAAATGTGAGAATGGGTCAAATCAATAATCACCTCCTTTACATCCTCTTTAAAGTCAAAACCTTGCATGAATTTTTCAGAAGAACTAAAGAAGATCTGACCTCTCAACTCATATAAACGGGCCATTCCTTCAAAAGATGCTGTCACCTGGATATCATTTTCAAGTTTATTCGCCAGGAACAAGGCTGAAAGTAATACGCCTGTTAACACACCCAAAGCCAGGTTATGCGTAGCAACAACTACAATCACCGTCGCAATCATGACGATATTACTACTCTTAGGATTATCTTTTAACTGAGTGACAGAACTCCATTCAAAGGTACTGATAGAGACCATTATCATTACCGCTACCAATGCAGCCATTGGAATCACTTTGAGCCAGTCGCTGATAAATACAACCAGAATAAGAAGAAAAATGCCCGCAGAGAATGTTGATAAGCGTGTAAGGCCACCTGATTTTACGTTAATCATAGATTGACCAATCATTGCACAACCGGCCATGCCACCCATAAAGCCAGAAGCAATATTCGCAATCCCTTGTCCCTTACATTCCTGATATTTATCACTTGGCGTATCAGTCATTTCATCCACGATAGTTGCTGTCATCATCGATTCAAGTAAACCTACAGCCGCCAGTGCGACTGAATAAGGCAAAATAATCATCAATGTTTCAATATTCAAAGGAATATCTGGAATCAAGAACATTGGAAGTGTGTCAGGTAAAGACCCCATATCGCCCACGGTCCGTACATCAATTCCTAAAGCGATTGCCAATAATGTGATTGCAATGATGCAGACTAGTGGAGAAGGGAGTAATTTTCCTAATTTGGGAACCAGAGGGAATAGATAAATAATTGCTAAACCTAAAGCAACAAAAGCATATACATGCCAGGTCACATTAATCAGTTCAGGCAATTGAGCCATGAAAATTAAGATCGCTAACGCATTTACGAATCCAATAACCACAGATTTAGATACAAACCGCATTAACTTGGCGAGCTTTAAATAGCCTGCCAATATTTGAATCACGCCTGTCAAAATTGTTGCTGCCAGCAGATATTCAAGCCCATGCTCTTTGACCAATGTGACCATAAGCAGCGCCATTGCACCAGTGGCTGCTGAAATCATGGCAGGACGACCACCTACGAAAGAAATCACGACGGCAATACAGAAGGATGCGTATAGACCAACTTTAGGATCTACACCTGCAATAATTGAAAATGCGATGGCTTCAGGGATGAGTGCAAGACCGACGACTAATCCGGCAAGTACATCCCCACGGATGTTAGAGAACCACTGTTCTCGGACATTAGATAACATAAACATAGCCTGTTTTTTAATTTTTCAGATAGGCTAGTGATGTGATATATACAACACACAAACGACTACACCACATCACTAGACAGTGATGAGTTATTTACAGATTTAAGACGATAAATAAACTTAAGGTGGCGTAAGTGTCATAAGATGAAAGAACGTTTTAGAGTAAAAAAATCAGGACAAGGGTAACAGCTAGGTACTTTTTTATAAAGCCTGGATGTTATATCCAAGCTTTGTTTAATCGGTATTTTATGAAGCTTTTGGCTCCCCAAGTAATTGACCTATTTCCAAACGTGTATAGCCACGTTCTTTAAAAATCAAAACAATAGCCTGTTTATAATCTTCAGAAGTAGAAGTCTTATACTTAGTTATCAGTTGATTTTCAGAATTCAGCTCAAGATCATTTTTGATGGTCAATACTTCGCTAGAGATCTTGTTAAAGATATTTAGGTTAAACATACAGGCACTCGTCATCCGTATTATAGCGGCCCGACTATAACGAATACCTGTCTTAGCTACGCTAGACACCCTTGGCCGCAAGGATTACAAATTAAGAAAAATTCCGCAAGTTTTTGTCTATTGAAAGAATAAATAATCTCCCAACTGCTATCTATTTAACATAATGGTGGTTATACGAAATTCTGTTGTAGCCCCATACATTCAAGTTTATTTCTTGCATGAATGTATCCTATAGGATACATTACTCTTATGTACTCAATATATACCACTGAAGTCTTTGATGACTGGTTTACTAAGTTAAAAGACCTGCAGGCAAAAAGACGTATACAAGTCCGAATTGATCGGGTTGAAGATGGAAACTTTGGAGATACTGAACCAGTAGGTGAAGGTGTTTCTGAATTACGTTTCTTCTTTGGACCTGGCTACAGGATCTATTACTGTAAGCAAGGGCAAAGGGTCGTTATTCTTTTAGCAGGCGGAGACAAGTCTACGCAAAGTAAAGATATAAAACTTGCCCTACAATTAGCACAAGATTTAGAGGAGGAGCTGTAAATGGCTATCAAACTTCGCAAATGGGACAGTGCTGAACATCTTAAAACAGAAGAAGATATGCAAGCTTACCTACAAGCCTGTATCGATGAATCTAATGGTGATGCGGCATTCATTGCAAAAGCTTTAGGTAATATTGCTAAAGCTAAAGGAATGGCTCAATTATCAAGAGACACTGGTTTAGGTCGAGAAAGTCTTTATAAAGCACTTTCTGGCGATGTAAATCCAAGCTTTGATACTGTTATTAAAGTCGTAAAAGCACTGAATTTACGCTTAGCAATTTAAAAAAAACTAGTAAAAAAGGGAGCTTTAAGCTCCATTTTTCATTTCAACTTCGTATAACGTGTATTATGTTAATTTTAGGAAAAGTGAAAAATAATCTACAATAGAATCTACGAAAAATTGGCCATCAATTATGCCTGATTTCTCCAGTGGAAATAATTGGATTGTGAGATCCCCCACTCAAAATCATAAATTAGAAAGAATTGAAGCATTTCTTTCCAATTATGCTTATAAACCTCACCGACATGATACTTATGCTATTGGCAGGACTCTTTCCGGAGTTCAAAACTTTCATTACAAAGGTACATTGCAACATAGCTTGCCAGGCATGACTATGGTTCTACACCCGGATGAAAAGCATGATGGTGAATCAGGAACATTAGATGGCTATCGCTATAGAATGATTTACATCGAACCAGCGATGATCCAAACCATTTTAAAGGGTAAACCTTTGCCTTTTATCAGACATGGCTTAAGTAATGATATTCGCCTGTTTAGGGCAATGGATAGCTTTCTAAATAATATAAATAATTATATGGATACCCTAGAAGAGGAAGATGCTCTATTTGATTTGGCAACTACACTGTGTGAAATTTCAGATACTTCATCTAACCAAAACAAAAAATTTGACTACAAGGCAGCAGAGAGAGCGCGTGAGTGTATTTTGGCGTATCCACATGAAAACTTAAGTTTGTCAGATTTAGAGAAACATGCTGATCGTGACCGCTGGAGCCTTTCTCGTGATTTCCGATTATTATTTGGAACTAGCCCACACCGTTATATGATCATGCGTCGCTTAGAAACAGTTAAGTTCTACCTTGCTCAAGGGGAGTCTATTGTTAATGCTGCTTTAAATGCAGGCTTTTTTGATCAGAGTCATATGACCAGACATTTTATAAAAACATTTGGTTTAACTCCCACTCAATGGAAAATGATAAATATTAAAAGATAGCCGTTCGATTTGAACGGCTAATTTGTCCTACAGCAGATTTATTCCATTAAGAAAATCTTTGAACATAAAAAGCCCTGATAAAATCAAGAGTATACCCATCAGCTTATTTAGCCGATTAAACCAGATAGGATTAGCAATTTTGTTGCCTAATACTTTTCCAACCAGAGCATAGGTGAATGGTGCGCCAACAGCACCAAGTGAAATCAGTAAAGAAACTATCAAGATCATGATTCCTGTGATTTTGGCTGCAGGGTACATAATTGTCGTAACAGGTAGAATGACGAGAATGGCTTTTGGATTTAATAACTGAATAAATAAGCCATTTAAGAATGTTAGATGGCTTTCTTGCTGTTGAGTTGTTTCTACATTCGCCCTAATCATTTTTATAGCCAAGTAGAATGTATAAATTGCACCCGCTAAAGCAATATAATGAATCAATCCATGTGGAATAACAGCTTCACCTATATAGCCAAACAATACGAATAAGATCAACATGGCGAAACCAATGCCTAGGTAAAATCCTATAGTCTTTTTTAATTGACCTGTAAGGCCAGAATTTAGCCCCATAAAATTTACAGGGCCTGGGCTATACATAACGCTTAATGTATAAAGAAATATTTCCACAGAGTTCACTCAATTAGATAGCAATAAACATCAAAGAGAGAACGGTATCGAGTTATAGGCCTTAAAGATTGTACGTTTGTGCTGAACTAATTAAAAATTTCTATTTAACTTATGTTCACCTAAAGTTCACTTCATAAGTGTATAAAGAAACTATGTATTGTATTTTCAATTGCTTATATAAATATTAGTCTTGGTTTAGAATTTTAAAGTTCATGAACTATGAGAAAAAACTAAGATACGATCAAAATTGTAGAACAACAAAATTATTTATACTAATTTACAAGCCACGCTGTTTAAGCGTGTCATTAAAAAATAAATCTTTTAATCTCTCCACACAATCTCCACACAATCTCCACACAACATCAGCAATTCATAAACACTGCTATTTCAAAATAGTAGTATCTAAAACCCCCCCTCTGAAAAAGCATGTCAACACATTATCATTTAATAGGTTCAATACTTATTACAACTGTACTTTTAATCGGCTGTACACAAGCCAAAGATGCTGAACAGTCCCCAACAGAAATGCCACCAGCGGTTGTCAGTACCATCACGGTATTACCGCATTCCATGAATTTAATTGAAAATCTTCCAGGCCGTGTTGTCGCTTACCGTATTGCTGAAATTCGCCCGCAAGTAGGTGGAATTGTTGATAAAGTACTTTTTAAGCAAGGCTCTTATGTGCAAGCAGGTCAACCGCTTTTTAAATTGAATTCTGAAATATTTCAGGCAGATGTAAAAAGCAATCAAGCCACTTTAAACCGTGCACAAGCTGAGGTGACACGTTTGCAGGTGCTGTTAAAACGCTACACTGAATTAGTAAAAGTAAATGCGGTTAGTCAGCAGGAATACAACAATACCGAAGCAGATTATCAAAAAGCAAAAGCCGATGTGGCGCAAATGCAAGCCATGTTAAGCAGACAACAACTTAATCTTAAATATGCGACTGTTACAGCCCCTATCTCGGGAACGATTGGTGAAATCTTAGTGACTGAGGGTGCATTAGTTGGTCAAGGTGATACTAATGCAATGGCCGTAATACAACAGATTAATAAAGTCTATGTTGATGTAAAGCAATCAATTAGTGATTATGAAAAACTACAGGAAGCTTTACAGCAAGGTGACGTGTCAAATACCAAACATACGGTTGAAATCCTAAATAGTCAGGGTAAACCTTATAACGTTACAGGTGAAATCCTATTTTCGGATACTAAAGTTGATCCTGATACGGGTGATGTCACAATCCGTATTTTAGCCAATAATGAAAATCAAAAACTTTTGCCAGGCATGTATGTTCGAGTCAATATGAGCCGAGCTCAAGTTGAAAATGCGCTCCTAGTTCCAGAACAAGCGATTCAACATGATATTAGTGGTAAAGCCAATGTTACGATTGTTAATCAAAAAGGTTTAGCGCAAAGCAAGCCTGTTCAGCTTGGTCAACGTTATCAAAATAACTATGTGATCAAACAAGGGTTACAAGCAGGTGAGAAAGTCATTGTTGAAGGGGCTGATCGTATACAGCCTGAGCAAAAATTAAAAATTAAGCAGTGGCAACCTACAAATATTAAGGAAAATGGAGGACAGCAATAATGTCCCAATTTTTCATTAGGCGTCCTATTTTTGCATGGGTGATTGCTTTATTTATTATTCTGTTGGGTGTACTAAGCATCCCCAAGTTACCTATTGCACGATTCCCAAGTGTTGCGCCACCACAGATTAGTATTACGGCAATCTATCCAGGTGCTACGCCAAAAACATTGAATGATAGTGTTGTGACCTTGATTGAGCGGGAAATGTCAGGTGTCAAAAACTTACTTTATTACAGTTCAAGTTCAGATAGTTCTGGAACAGCAACAATCACCGCAACATTTAAACCAGGTACAGATGTAGAACTTGCACAAATTGATGTGCAAAACAAAATTAAAGCCATTGAGTCACGCTTACCTCAAACAGTGCGACAACAAGGGCTGATGGTCGATGCTGCGTCGTCTGGTTTTTTAATGATGGTGGGCTTAAGTTCACCGAATGGCAAATATAGTGAAATTGATGTCAGTGACTATATGACTCGCTATGTGATTGAAGAATTAAAGCGGGTTGACGGTGTTGGTAAAGTCCAAAATTTTGGTGCTGAAAAAGCCATGCGGATTTGGGTCGATCCAGATCGTTTGGTTTCTTATGGATTGAGTATTCAAGATGTGAATACAGCCATCCAAAACCAAAACTTGCCGATATCACCAGGTCGTATTGGTGATGTTCCTGCTTTGACGGGGCAACAAATTACTATTCCTTTAACTGCTCAAGGTCAATTAGAAACTGTAGAGCAATTCAAGAAAATTAGTTTACGTGCTCAACAAAATGGCGCCAATGTTCGACTGTCGGATGTCGCTCGTGTCGAAATCGGGGCACAGATGTATAACTTTGCGATTTTAGAAAATGGCAAAGCCTCTACAGCTGTGGCGATACAAATGAGTCCTGGTGCCAACGCTGTCAAGACTGCAGAAGGTGTTAAAGCGAAAATTGAACAGTTAGGTTCAGCACTGCCTGATGGTATGAAATTCTCTATACCTTACGACACTGCACCTTTTGTAAAAATCTCGATTGAAAAAGTAATCATGACATTGCTTGAAGCTATGGCATTAGTTTTTATTGTCATGTTTATCTTTTTACACAATGTTCGATACACCTTAATTCCGGCGATTGTTGCACCGATTGCATTGCTTGGCACATTCTCAGTCATGCTGCTTGCTGGTTTTTCGATTAATGTGCTGACCATGTTCGGTATGGTGCTTGCGATCGGGATTATTGTCGATGATGCGATTGTGGTCATTGAGAATGTTGAACGCATTATGGCGACAGAAGGCTTATCTCCAGTTGAAGCCACATCTAAAGCCATGAAGGAAATTACCAATCCGATTATTGGCATCACCTTAGTGTTAGCCGCTGTATTCTTGCCGATGGCATTGGCGTCAGGCTCAGTGGGGATTATCTATCGTCAGTTCACCATTACCATGTCGGTTTCAATTTTATTCTCAGCTTTCCTTGCACTGACATTAACCCCTGCGTTATGTGCAACGATGTTAAAACCGATTGATCAAGACCATCAGAAAAAGGGTGTTTTTGCATCGTTTGATCGCAGTTTTGAGAAGCTGAACAATCGCTATGAACGCAGTTTATTTAAAGTAATTAAACATAAAACCCTCGCAATGTTATGTTTCTTAGGCATTGTCATTGTGCTGATTTTTAGTTTTAAACACGTTCCGACTGCGTTTATGCCAGAAGAAGATCAGGGGTGGTTTATGACTTCGATTCAACTTCCTGCGGATGCAACTCAAGAACGTACCCGTAAAGTCGTTGCTGAGTTTCAAAATTATTTAGACCAAGAAACGGGGATTAAAGACAATATGGCGGTCTTAGGTTTTGGTTTTAGTGGATCTGGTCAGAATACAGCGATGTATTTTACCAATCTATTGCCATTCGAAGAGCGTACTATTACGGCACAAGAAGTCGTGAATAATGCCAATATAGCGATGGCTGAAAGTTCAGAAGGTCAAACCATGTCTGTGTTACCACCAGCAATTGATGAATTGGGTAACTCATCTGGTTTTTCACTGAGATTATTAGATCGTGGCAATATTGGCATGCCTGCTTTAAGAGAAGCACAAGATCAGCTTTTAGCATTAGCAGCACAAAGTAAAATCGTGGCGGAGGTCTATCCTGAAGGTTTGCCAGATGGCAGTTCTGTACAGCTTAAAATTGATAGAGATAAATTGCAGGCATTAGGTGTTAATTTCAGTGATGTGACCGATATTATTTCAACCTCAATGGGTTCGATGTATATCAATGATTTTCCAAATCATGACCGTATGCAGCAAGTCATTGTGCAACTTGATGCCAAATCACGCATGAGTATTGAAGATATTCTTCAGATTAAGGTGAACAGTCAAAGCGGTAAATTGGTTTCAATGTCTGAAATAATTACTCCAATTTGGCAACATTCCCCACAACAATACAATCGTTACAACGGTCGTCCATCATTGAGTATTTCTGGCAGTCCAGCAGCAGGTATATCTTCAGGACAAGCCATGACTGAGATGGAAAATTTGATTGAACAACTTCCGAAAGGTGTGGGTTATGAGTGGACTGGGATTTCTCTAGAAGAAAAACAGTCGGAATCACAAACCTTGTTTTTATTACTGTTGTCGATGTTAGTCGTTTTCCTTGTCTTGGCAGCGCTTTATGAAAGCTGGTCAATTCCATTCTCTGTGATGCTAGTTGTCCCTCTAGGGTTGATTGGCGCCTTTTTAGCAGTAATGTTACGTGGTATGCCAAATGATATTTTCTTTAAGGTCGGCATGATCACGATTATTGGTCTATCTGCAAAGAATGCTATTTTGATTGTTGAGTTTGCAAAAGCACTAAGAGAAGAAGGAATGGGTTTAGTGGAGGCAACCGTTGCAGCCGCTAAATTGCGCTTACGTCCAATCCTAATGACATCTTTGGCATTTACCTGTGGCGTTATTCCTTTAGTCATTGCCAGTGGCGCTAGTTCTGAAACTCAAAAAGCGATTGGTACAGGCGTCTTTGGCGGCATGATCAGCGCAACAATTCTAGCTGTTATTTTTGTACCGATTTTCTTTATTGTCGTCATGAGCATGGTTGAGAAATTCTCGAAACGTAAAGCGGCACATTAAGCATCAAAACTGAGAATAAAAGCTGTGGGTTAACGAGTTTAGCCCACAACAAATCTTTCATTTACATCTTTATTTCAGAATTGATTTAATAAACCATCAATATAGGTTTAATCATGAAAGCTACCAATCTTGATCCGAAACGCTGGTGGATATTGCTCGCTGTCGTGCTTGCATTTCTGCCGATTGTGATTGATATGACTGTACTGCATGTTGCGGTTCCCTCATTAACCCAATCGCTGAGTGCCACAAGTAACCAAGTCTTATGGATTATTGATATTTATCCATTACTTATGGCTGGACTTTTAGTTCCGATGGGAACTTTGGCTGATCGTGTCGGCAATCGTAAGATTCTGCTGATTGGCTTGGTTATATTTGGAATTGCCTCAGTCCTTGCGGCATTTTCCCAAACGGCTTCTATGCTGATTGCCGCACGTGCTTTATTAGCATTAGGCGGTGCCATGATTATGCCCTGTGTATTGGGTATTATTCGCAGAACCTTCGAAGACAGTCGCGAACGTGCCATTGCGCTGGGTATTTGGGGCACAATCGGATCAGCCGGTGCCGCCATTGGACCGCTCATTGGTGGGGGATTGTTAGAATATTTCTGGTGGGGTTCAGTTTTCCTGATTAACGTCCCAATCATGCTGGTTGTCGCACCAATGTGCTATTTCTTATTGTCCCGAAAAGAAGCTATAACCCCTGGACATTGGGCATTTGGTCAAGCGCTATTGCTGATTGTCGGTTTGATTTCGTTTGTATATGCACTAAAAGCAGGCTTAGGCGGTAAACAGTCGTTGTTGATTGTCTTGCCTTTGGTCGTTTTATCTATCGGCTTATTAACCATATTTGTACGCAAACAGCTGAATTCTCCTCAGCCGATGCTAGATCTTTCGCTATTTTCACGTCCTGCTATTTTAGCCGGCATTATTATGGCAATGGTTGCTGCAGGCGCTTTGGCAGGGGTTGAGTTAACTTTGGCAATGGAGCTGCAATATGTCATTCGTTTAACACCGCTGCAAGCCGGTCTTTTTATGGTTCCGATTATGGTTGCGGCCGCTATTGGCGGGCCTATTGCTGGTTTTTTATCCAATAAATTTGGACTCCGTCTGGTTGCGACCATGTCATTAATATTGGCAGCAATTGCGTTGGTCAGTTTGAGTTATTCAGATTTTCATCATCCGGGAATCATCGTTCCCTTTATTTTAGCTTCGATTGGATTAACACTGAGTATTGGTTTAACAGCTTCATCCATTGCGATCATGGGCTCAGTACCTGCAGAAAAGGGCGGTGCGGCAGGTTCACTTGAAAGTACAGGTTATGAACTGGGTACAGGACTAGGTATTACTTTATTTGGTGTTTTCATGGCCTATATATTTGGCAGTCATCTTCAAGTGCCGTCAGATTTAACTGCTGTTTTAGCAGAAAAAGCCAGACTTTCGATTGGTGATACCTATTTAGTGGCGAGCCAGTTACCCGTTGAACAAGGTACAGCATTGATTAACGCAGGTAAAATTGCCTTCAGTTCAGCTCATGTTAATTTATTATTAACAGCAGGGATTATCATCGGGATACTCTCCATTGTGGTATTTTTTATGCTAGCTAAATATCGAGATGAGAATTCATTGTGATGAAATTTATTTGAGGATCATCAAACAGAATGGTTAAGTTCAGACATCAATTTATCTTAAATTTATGGTTTAAATTAAGCCGTATTAATCTGAACTTAACACATTATAAATGAGTTGATGTCTTACGATTTAGTTGAATAGTAAAACAGCTGCCACCTAAGTTTTTGGATTTAGAATAATAAATATGACCTTGGTGTGCTTCAATAATTGCATCAATCACTGCCAAGCCTAATCCAGTACCGCCATCTAGACATGATCTAGAGTCTTCCAGTCGATAGAAGGGTTTGAACAGGTGTTTAAGATGCGATTCATCAATACCAGGACCTTCATCTTCAAACGTCAATACCCAATGTTCTGCTGTGGTTACAGATGTAATATTTATTTTTCCAGCATTCGAATATCTTAGAAAGTTAGAGAACAATGCAATAAAGACCTGTTCCATCCTTCTTATATCAACGCAAACCAATTTATCCGTCAAATTTAAAACAATAGTTAAACCTTTAACATGAAACCGTTCATTAAACATCTGCAGACATTTTTCAATACTATTTTTTAAATTGGTCTTTTCTAGTTCTAATCGTAATTGTTTATTTTCAATAAGTGTCAGTGTCCGTAAATCTTCCACAAGGTAAGATAAGCCTTCGACTTGGTTCAATAAGCTTAGGTGTAAAGCTTTATCGGCAATAAATATACCATCGACAATACCTTGCAAGCGACCTTGTAATATTGTCACAGGTGTTCGTAATTCATGTGCAATTGCAGCATTCCAAACAGTTGAATTCTTAACTGATACTTCAAGTTGGTTTGCCATTTCATTGAAGTTCTCAATAAGAGACTTGATTTCATGTGGAATATCATGATGTGGCTGTTTAATTCTGAGTGCTAAATTGCCTTGTTGAATTTGTTGAATAACATCTGCTAAATCACTAATTGGCTGTGTATAGCGTTTTCCATATTTAAAGGCGAGGATAGTAGAAAGAAAAAAGCCTGTTAATAGCACTAAAAACAGCCAGATAAAGTCAACGGAGGTAACTGAAAATTCATTTGAATTAATAACTTGTGTATTTAGAAAACCTATTTTTATCGCCCAGCTATAAACAAAATAGCCAATCATGAAAGATAACAGCGTAATGCCTAAATTGAATAGGCTCATCATGATAATAAACTGGAAGTTAATTCCAACAGAATTTTTAAAAAAGTTAAATTTCATGATTTTGATCTAAGCGATACCCCACGCCACGGACATTGATTAATAAGCCATTTACATCATTTTCTTCAAGTTTTTTGCGTAATTTGCTGATATGGCTATCTACAGTGCGATCTAAAGCATCACTTTCAGGCATACAGTTTTGGATCAATTCATTACGTGTAAAGACTTTATTCGGTGTTTTTGCCATCAAAAACAGTATCTTATACTCAGTTAACGTAAGGTTGAGCAACTGATTTCTTTGACCATTTGAAATGTAAACTTGATGATGATCTGGATTAATTTCAATATTTCTATAACGAATAATATTAGTTATTTCCATATTTTGGCTTGTACTTCGTCTAAGTACGGCTTGTATTCGTGCAATCACTTCGTTTGGGTTAAATGGCTTAATAATAAAGTCATCAGCACCCATTTTTAGCCCCATGATCTTATTCACTTGATCATCTAAGGCAGTCAGCATAATGACAGGTAAATGACTTGTTTGACGGATGATTTGTAGAATTTCCCAGCCATTTAGTTTGGGTAATTTAATATCAAGGAGAATCAGGTCGATAGAGTTGGCTTTTAGGCACTCTAAAGCTTGTTGTCCATCCAATGCACGGATGACCTGCATGTTTTCATTTTTTATGTATTTTTCAAGAATGTCACCAATATCATAATCATCTTCTACAACGAGAATGACGCTGTTTTCGAAGCTGTGCTGTAGATTTGGATAC
Source organism: Acinetobacter sp. YH12095 (assembly GCF_013419245.1). Classification (NCBI taxonomy): domain Bacteria; kingdom Pseudomonadati; phylum Pseudomonadota; class Gammaproteobacteria; order Moraxellales; family Moraxellaceae; genus Acinetobacter; species Acinetobacter sp. YH12095. Next base: position 400 of record NZ_VPAL01000025.1, on the reverse strand, counting down.
ATATATTTTATCTTAGATGAAGTAGCTATGCATTTTAACATTTAATTGTGTAATGGAGATGATTAGACGAGCAGTCATTTATATTTGTAATTGAGGGGTGACATATAATAAAATTCGTTGCATATCAGTATTAATGAACAAAATGTCAATTATCATTCATTTAACATAATGGCTGTTATACGAAACGAGAGTGTTAGAACCCATTTAAAGTGTCTATATTCTCACCAATAAAAATGTCCGGTTTCTCCGAGGTAAAATATGACTTTTGAACAAAAATAAGCCATTGTTTATTCTTTTTATTTCCAACAAAATTCCAGAACTCATCTACTTCGAGAGATTCATAATGACTTTGCTGAGGCTGAATTTCATAGGTTGATTCAGTTAAAGTACGTAAAACTTT
>NZ_VPAL01000024.1:0-32521 GCF_013419245.1 Acinetobacter sp. YH12095 | reverse complement strand
ATCAACAATACAAAAAATTTCTGTAAAATCGTACATGGTAGTTAGAGCCTTTGGGTTGTGTCGTAACTTTCTAAATGGCTCTAACTACCTTTTTTTCAAGGGCTTTTCTTATCCGTAATTCGGGTTAAAATAACAATTCTTTTGCTGCTATTAAAAACTAAGCCTGAATATCTGCATTAGGTTGTTTAGCCACAACAAATTTATAGAAAATTAAACTGATTAAGGTCACAACAGCACAGAGCAAATACGCTGCGGTATAGTCATAACCCGCAATAATCCAACCTAGAATTAACGCGTCTAAGGCGATACCAATATCGTAACAACAAAAATACGTAGATGTGGCATGACCAATACGATCTTTAGGGGAGCGTTGAATTGAAATGGTTTGCAGGCAAGGTTGGGCAGACCCGAACCCTACACCAATTAATGCAGCAGCCAACATAAAACCGAATACACTGTGTACCTGACTCAAGACAATTAATCCTAAAGCAAATAATATAATTGCAGGATAAATCACATAACTCGCCCCTTTACGATCATAAATTTTGCCTGTAATTGGGCGCAAAATCATCATCGAAACTGCAAATATCACGAAGAATAAACTCGCATAAGACAGCATATTGCGTGATTCTGCAAAGGTGGAAATAAATGACATAATACTGGCATACGCGAAAGAAACCATCATCGCCATGAGTGATACAGGAATTGCTTTTTTCTCTACAAAATCTTGAAGCCCTAATTTACGTTTAGGTGTTGTTTCAGTTTTTACTTTTTGGGTCGCAATTGGAATCATTAAACAGAAGGCGAAACCTACCCAAACACTGACGGATAGTAAGGTAGAAATACTGGCATAAGAAACACTTTGAATCAGACTTAAACCAATTAAAGGTCCCAATACAATCCCTAAATTTACTGACACCAAAAAATAGCCCATACCTTCACCTTTGCGACTGTCTGGAATAAAGTTATTGGCAATAGGGACGGTAACTGTGGTGACAATGCTGAACCAAATCCCATGTAAAAAACGCAGTACGAGTAGAAACAGTAAACTATCTACAAAAATGTATGCCACGCTACACAGACAAAACATGATTTCAGAAACATATAAGGTTTTCTTTACACCAAATTTTTCAATAATCAAACCGCTAAATGGGCGAATCGCGATTGCAGATAACATAAACAAAGTCATGGCTAAACCTGCCTGTGACAAGCTACCACCCAACTCATTCACAATATTAATAGGCAAAATTGTCGTTTGCGCAAAATAAAATATGAATAAGAACAAGTTATTGAATAAGCAGAGAATAAACGACTTATTCCATAAATGTTCAGCATTTATAGCAGACATAATTTAAACCTATATGGTGAGTGGAGCAGCGTGTAATGTGTACTTTGTTATACAGATGCTTTGTTATTGGAAATCATCACACCGCGAGATCATGCAAAAAATAATAAACCCATTTATGTGAAAAGTACAGCTATTCAATAAAATTAAAATTAAAATTAGATTTTAATGCAATTATTTTAATTATTTTATCAAATAAAGATAATTAGGTTTATTTTCTAAAGTTGCAATACAAAAAAAATCAGCCGAAGCTGATTTCTTTGAATTTGAGCGATTAAACGCTGCAAATTTAAGGCTTATAAGCCAGATTCATAGTCTGCACTTGATAAAAGCTGTTCTACATCTGCCATATTGTCTGGTTTGATTTTATAAATCCAGCCTTTGCCATACGGTTCATCATTCACAAAATCAGGGTCATCTTCTAAATTGCTATTCACTTCAACTACTTCGCCTGAAACAGGGGCGTGAATATCTGAAGCTGTTTTAACAGACTCAACCACACCTGCTTGTTCACCCGCAATTACTTTTTGACCAACTTCAGGTGCTTCTACATAGACCAAATCGCCTAAAGCATCTTGTGCATGGTCTGAAATACCTGTGACGATCAAATCACCTTCAATACGCACCCATTCATGTGTTCTTGCATATTTTAATTCAGCAGGGTGATTCATTTGATAACTCCTTAAATTGTATCGAATCTTTTTGCCATGTTTTATACATGCTTTTTGCCAAAAACAAAAGTTTATAAATACGGATCTTTACGCCAATTGCTCGGACTGCGTCCACTCCAGCGTTTAAAAGCACGACTAAAATTAGCCACATCGCTATAACCCAATTCATCGGCAATTTGTTCTAGCGTGTAGTCGGTACGGGAAAGCAGGGAAGTCGCATGTCGATAACGGACTTCATCGACCAAGTTTGAAAATGAAGTACCTTCTGCAGCCAGTTGACGTTTGAGTGTGCGGTCGGACATGTGTAGATAGTCGGCAACATTTTCAATGCTTAAATAATGCTGTTCTGCATGAGTTAAAATATCACGCACCCGCATAGAAATTCGGCGACGTTCACCTAAAGCTGAAAGCTCAGCTTCACATTGATTAATCGCAATTTGACTGGCAATAGGATCGGCATTAATCATTTTTAAGCCCAGATATTGCTTATCAAAACTTAAACCTAAATACGGCTGATCAAAACGGAATTGATGATAAGGAAATTTCGCAAAATATTGATCAAAACCCGCAGGTTTTGGGAAGTCAAAATCGACTTCGCCCGTAAAGTGTTCTGTACCTGTCATGGCTTTACTCATGGTGATCATGCCAATAATTAAAGCGATGGCGATTTCTGTGCGTAAAGGTTCCATGTGAATATCACACTGCAATTGCAGACTGGCTTTTTCGCCAAAAGTCGAGAAAAACAATTGTAAAAAGGGCATACGCAGTTGAATAAAACGATTGGCTAAAATCAGCGCATCACTAATTTCATGCGCAGTCATAATCGCATAGCCAATAAAGCCATGAATAGAAATGCGCATTTGCGTACCAAGATGATAACCGAGCGTCGATTCGCCTGTAAGTTTTAAAGCATGTTTAACCAACTCATTGGCAATAGGTGTAGGAATACGACATTCTGGGTCTGCCAACATTTCGCTATTGAGTTGAAATGGTGCAAATAAGGTATCTGCGTTATAACCCCAACGGGATACAACATCCAAAACCAATAAGCCATAAACCCCTGGAACACCTTGTTCCTGACGTGCTGATATTGTTTTCATGCATGTTCCATTGCATTTGCTAATTTTATTTTAATTTGCCTTAGCGACTGTCATCTATGCATATCTTAGTTTGCCAAACGGCGACATAAGAACGTAGATGACATATTGCATCTTGGCATGAAAATTAAAGAAATTCTATGGAAATTGTTAGACAAAACAGGCTTTGACTATATGCGATAAATCTGCATTTCATCAAAGCCTGAGTTACAGCAAAGTTGCTGGAGATGCTAATTTTTATCAGTCGATGGTTTTACGATTTTATCTTGTTCAATTAAAAAACCACCTGTTTGACGCTGCCAAAGTTGTGCATAAATTCCGTTCATAGCCACCAGTTCATCATGCGTACCTTGTTCTGCAATACGTCCTTGATCGAGCACAATTAAACGATCCATTTGTGCAATGGTAGATAGTCTGTGTGCAATCGCGATTACAGTTTTACCTTGCATGAGTTCATCGAGGCTCGATTGAATTGCCGCTTCAACCTCAGAGTCGAGCGCACTGGTGGCTTCATCTAAAATTAAAATAGGCGCATCTTTTAAGAAAACACGGGCAATGGCAATACGTTGACGTTGTCCACCTGAAAGTTTAACACCCCGTTCGCCCACGTAGGCTTCATAGCCTTTTTTGCCACGTAAATCGGTCAATTGTGGAATAAATTCTTCGGCTTTGGCTTTGCGTACAGCTTCAAACATTTCTGCATCAGTCGCGTCAGGACGACCATATTTAATATTTTCAGCCACAGTACGGTGTAATAGCGAAGTATCTTGAGTCACAAGTGCAATATTTTTACGCAAACTGTCTTGGGTCACATCTTCAATATTTTGCCCATCAATCATAATTGAGCCGTGTTTAAGCTCATAAAAATGTAAAAGCAATTGAATTAAGGTCGATTTACCTGCGCCTGAACGTCCCACGATACCAATTTTTTCGCCTGCACGAATATGCAGATTAAACTGATCAATCACGTTTTTACTGTTATAAGCAAAACTGACATCTTTAAACTGAATTTCGCCCTGAGCAACTTGTAATGGCTTCGCATTGACTTTGTCTTGAATCGCAATTGGACGTCCAAGAGTTTTCATACCATCTTGAATGGTGCCGACATTTTCAAACAGGGCAGAGGTCTGCCACATCATAAACTCGGCAATACTGTTGAGTTTAAGAATCATGGCTGTGGTGGCTGCAATAATCCCCAATTCTGCACGACCATTTAACCACAGCCAAATTGCAGTACCTAAAACGCCTACATACAACACCACGCTCAGTAAATTGATGCTGATTTCATATTGAGCGCCCAAACGCATTTGTTTATAAACCGTCACCATAAATTCTTGCATAGATGCTTTGGCGTATTGGCTTTCACGGCCTGCATGCGCAAACAATTTTACGGTTTGGATATTGGTATAAGCATCGGTCACACGTCCTGTCATCACTGCACGTGCATCGGCTTGTTCATTAGATACTTTGCTCAAACGCGGAATAAAATAAGCTGCTGCAAGAATAAATAAAGCCAACCATAGCAATAACGGCAAAATGAGCATTGGAGAAATTGCGCCCAATACTAGGCTAATCGTAATAAAGTAAATGAATACATAGGCAAGCATATCGCCCAAAATGACCCAAAACTCACGTACTGCTAAGGCGGTTTGCATGACTTTGGCAGAGAGTCTTCCTGCAAAATCATTATGGAAAAAATCCAGACTTTGTTGCAACATTAAATTGTGGAAACGCCAACGCAAACGCATTGGAAAACCACTGTATAACATTTGATGCTTCACAATTGACTGCGCACTGGCAAAAAAGATATTGGCCAATAAAATACAAAACAGCAAAGTAAGGTTCTGCTGATGTTGCGCAAGGAAAGTATCTGGCTGACTTTGACTAAGCCATGTGACTAAATCGCCAATTTTTGCATATAGCAAAGCTTCAAAGCTGGCAGCGCCTGCAGTACATAAAACCAATAACAATAAATATGGACGTACACCTGAAGCTGCTTGCCAAACAAAGGCAAAAAACGTGGTTGGCAAGGGTTCGGTCAAACCTTTATTTGGATAAGGATCTATAAGTTTCTCGAACCACTTGAGCATACGATGTTACCTTGATGACTAAACCTAAATTTAAAGATAGATAAATTTAAGACAGTAAAAACAAAAACTTAGGATAAAGTTAAGAGCATTCCTGTGAATATTTCTTAACTTATAGTGATACAGCTTGTAGGTCTAGTTTACGCCATAACACAGCAAATGTTGAAAATAGAAATATAGATGATTAATTTGCATACAAAATCACGTTATAGATTCACTTTTATACATAAAGCTGCAACACATCAAAAATTATCCATCCACAAAACGCGTATTGGTTCACATTTTTAATGATATTTCATCGAACCAATAGCATATAAACATTTAATTTTAATGAAAAAATTAATTTAAATTCAACATTGATTGCTATAATCACGCCCATTTTTAGCACAACCGTGCTGTAAATTGGTTTTAAGTTGATATTTTTATGATGCGTAATTTTTTAGGTGCAATTGCACTATATTTGGGATTTATTTTTTCTGCTCAAGCCATGCCATTTGATCCATTGATTGGTACATGGAAAGTCATTGATGATCATAAAGGGCATTATGTTGCAGAAATTGTGATTCGTAAGAACTCTAAAACTTCGGAATATAGTGCTGTAATTACTCGAAATTTGTTATCGGTAGGCACAATTCAATTAGAGGTATGCAGTAAATGCCAAGGCAACTTAAAGAATCAGCCCATAAAAGGCATGCAGGCATTAGAAGGCTTAGTGGCAAATTCAAATCCGAAACAATTTTCGCAAGGACAATGGATTAATCCGAAAGATGGTTATGTCTATAAAATTGATGCTCAATTAAATGCGGCGAATAATCAAATGAAAGTATATGGCAAAGCCAAGAGCGCGAATGCGATTAGCACGATGACTTGGAAAAAACTTTAACAGATTGTACGGCGTATTTTTGAAGCTACTTGATTGAAAGATTGAGTAGCTTTTTATCTTTTTGTGAATGATAAGATAAATTGAGACACCGAACACTCAAAATAAACCCATATATATCAATTACTTAATATATTCATGTTATTCACCAATTAAAATGTCTATGCGATAAACCATTTAAAATGTCCTGTTTTTAACTGCAAGAGTCAAGAACAGGATTTAAATTTCTTTGTTCAATAACAACTTTCTGAGCTTTACGACTCGGCATACTTTTCTTGGCACGGGAACTTTTATTTTGTTTTTCCAACTCTTCATGTTGTTGCTGGATATGGGCCAGAACCGCACCTAATCTTTTATTCTCAACTACTTCATTCTGCTGCAGTCTAGCCAGTTTATTGAAAATACTGTAGTTGATCTTCCGTCCTTCGTGCATGATGGCCACAGTACCATCTGGATACTCTAAAAATGTTATGTATTGCCCAACAAGTTTGTGGTTCAGTGGTGTTGGCTCAAGCATATAAATACACTTGTCATACGTGATAGTCAGATTCTTGGTGACCTTACGCGGTTCCTGCCAGGTAAAAATATCCTCTAGCTCAGCATCAGATTCCGTTAAAGGTCGATGCAAGTTCTTCGAGTTTCTCGCACACTTGGCAAACTTCTGATTGAACTGCTCAATGAAGCAGGGCAGCCAAGCATTGGCCTCGGTAATTGAGCAGATGCCTTCCAAACGCATTTCCTTGATCAGGCGATCCTGCAGAGTTCTGTTGGCGCGTTCCACACGTCCTTTGGCCTGTGGTGAGTTGGCAAAGATAATATCGATGTTTAATCAAAGGTCGTTTCGGCCTCACAAAAGCGCAGATGCAACAGCTTTCCAGTGGCATCATCAATATAAACCAACAAGCAGCATTTAGCGTCACGTCCTTCAAACCAATCGTGATATGAGCCATCAATCTGGATTAGCTCACCAAAGCAATCGCGGTTATATCGAGGTTGATATGGACGTTTCTGGCGCTTGGATCGCGGAATCCAGAGACCATTTGCAGTCATCCAGCGCCGAAGCGTTTCTACAGGGATATTCAGGTCAAATATGCTGTTGAGCTTCTCATGCGCCAAGGTGGAACCAAAGCCCAGCAGATGTTCAGAAATAATGGAAAGGCACTTTGATTTTAACAAGTCATCATGACGACGATGACCCGGTTGACCACGACTGGCATGTGCCAGACCTGAAACACCGTCTTGATTGAGCTTGTGCAATAATCGAGTAATTTGGCGTGTTGAAAGATTCAGAATTTCTGCAGCACGGACTTGTGTAATACGTTGATCTCGAACATCTTGCAGGACTGCAAGACGTTGTATTTCCTTGTCAGACATAGTGATCAGCATCTCAAGTTTATATCCAGTCCATGATGTTGATGCGCATCATAGACCAGACATTTTTATTGGTGAGAATACAGACACTTTAAATGGTTTCTAACAATACAATTGCGCATAATCTATATTATGTTAAATAAGATATCTAAAGACAGCACCCGATTTAGTTGCGTTACCGCAACTCATTTTGATCGTTGGTGCTGCACCTGACAGTTTCGATCATAAACGATCTTGCCGTCAAGTGTATCCTAAATAACATAATATAAGTTATGCCGAAATCAGAACACTACTCGATTTGCGTGCAAGCAAGCTTACGCAAATCTGCGTGGCTATGACATCAATATCATTATTGATAAGACTTGATCTCAGCCATAATTTTTTGAATGGATGCTCTATCGTGAATTTGTAAATAATCTCTTATGTAGATGAGTTTATTTATATTTTTTTGAAGTACGTCTTGTTGTTCAGGATCAGCTAATTTCATCTGTCTGCTTAATTTAAATATCAAGCTACAAATACTTTCCCTGACTATTTCATAGTCAATAATTTGATTATATTCAATATGTTGTTGATCAGATAAAGTCTTGTCTAAATGATCTAAATTAAACTGTATGAGTTGTATCATGATATCGATCCCAAGAATTATCCCCTAAAAATTAGGGTTTTAGCTATCTTTTAGTCAAAAGCTATTCTTCTTTTATACCAAATCTAAAAATTCAGATTTAAAGATAAAGTCGCTGTACGTGGCGCACCTAAGAATAAATAATCATCACCATAAAATTCACCTGCATCACGCCAGTATTTCTTATTCAATAAATTATTGATGTTGAAACGTAACTGTGCATCGGTTGTATTCAACTTAAATTGATATGCAGCGCCTAAATCAAAGACACTATAACCGCTCACTTTTGCAGTGCCTTGCTTATTGGCATATTTGCTTGAACTATACTGACCGCCTGCAAGCACTCGTAAACCTTCAATATTGGGTACTTGATAAGTAAGATGTGTTGCAAAACGAACTTTAGGCACGTTTTGCGCTTGATGATTGCCATATTCAACCGCTTCAACCTCATCTAAACGAGCTTTGGTCAATGCTAAAGATGAGCTTAATGCCAGATGATCTGTTAATTCTCCATTCAGCCCTAATTCTAAACCAAGGCTACGTTGCTCACCTTCTTGAACAAAATAACGTTTATCTAAGATCGGCTTAGAGTATTGATTATCTTGACGTAAATCAAAAATAGCTGCGGTTAATAAAAAGTTATGAATCTGCTGTTTTAAACCAATTTCATATTGTTCAGAATGGATTGGTGCTAAGGTTTCTGCACTATTTTCTACAAACCAAGGCGCAGTTTTTCCATCTGACAGCCCTTTTGCATAAGAAGCATACAGAGTTGTTGATTCTGATGGGCTATAACTCACAGCAAATTGTGGTAAAAATTTATCTAAATCCGTATCGCGGGTTTTTATCACCTGTGCACTAAATGTATTGCACGAATATGCTGCCTCACATCCATCTCGGTAATAACCAAAAGGAAATACCGAATAATCATCCACCTTAGATTTACTGTGTGATGCCACCAATCCTAAATTCCAGTCATCATTGAAAGCATAGTTGTATTTTAAACTGGTATTTAGACTATCAATTGTGACGGGCTTGCCCCAGCTTTGGTAACCTAGTAAACGCTCCCATTTCACATTTTGTGGCACTTTGCCATCAAGTAATTGATAACCCGGAACAGATTTTTGTTCTGATCGCTGCGCTTCAAGATCAAACTCAAATTTGGATTGTGCTGTGGCTTTCCAATCCAATGCCAATGCCGCCAAATAACGCTCGCCATCTACATGATCTACATAAGAATCAATCTGTTCATTGACTAAATTAATGCGATAGCCAAATTGGTGATCTTCTCCCAAAAATCCCCCAACGTCCCCTGCTACTGCAAATTGTCCATGTTCATCTGCAGAAAAGCGCAGCGCCTGAATATCTTTAGGTCGCTTAGTGACATAATCGTATCAAGTTATTGAATGCCATTTTCTGCATCAACCCAAGGTACCCAACACAGCGGTGACAGAATGATGGTTTTTAAAGACGCAGTTAATACATTCTGTTTGAATTTACGATTGTACATACGAAACCTTGCATTAAAATAAGAGGTGATGCTTGAGGCATTTAGCTGTGCAGATTAGGACAATTCGCGTTGAATTAATCGAGTAAAAGTCTGGGTAAATTGCTGTCCTTGCTCTGCAAAAAACCAATTTACATGCCCAACAATCCAATCATAATAAGCAGCATCGGCATGTTTCAGGTTTTGGGTAATTCCGACAAAATATTCAAGCTCTGAAAATGCGAAATCCAAATGCACAATTTTTAGCAATTCGGGCAAAATGCTAAAGTCTTGTTGTGGATGTATCTCTGCAAAATACGCTTGTAAAAACGCGCTTAAACCCGCTTCGTCAATATTGATTTGTGATGTATGTTCTAAAGCCAGCCAATCTATAAAGTTACGCTCAATCGTGACCGCAAGGTCATAAAGCGCTGAATTTCGATCTGATAAGCCAAAATCAATTACCGCTGTAATATTGGCATCGGCACTTTGCGCAGACCAAAACAGATTGGAAGCATGCAAATCATTATGCGTCCAAATTTTAGTGGTCTGCTGCAATATATGCTTAATTTTATGATGCGTCTGAGATACACGCTCTAAAAAAACGGCGTCTAAGTTTTTATCGGCAAAATAACGGCTCAATTCAGGGCTATTTTGAATACGTTGCTGAATAGCCGTTACAATATTTTCACTTTCTAAAAGCTGCTGATTTGATACTAAATATCGCGCCGATCTGCCATGTAACTCAGGAAAATCCTGCATGGCGACATGCAATTTGGCAAGCAAACTTCCCACTTTTGCAGCATGTTCTGTATAGAAAAACGGCGTCCAAGATTGCTGATCGACATATAAGTCAAAACCTGCTGCTTTTTCGTAGACATCATAAGTCCAGTCGCCCATTTCTAAAGCGGTCAGTCCGCAATTCGAGGCAATTAATGTCGCAACAGGAATGTTTTTACTGGCTAAATGTCGCAAAAAAGCATGCTCTTGCAAAATATCTTGCGCATTACGAAATGAACGATGACTGCGTTTAATGAAATACGAGCGACTTCCTATTTTATCTGTACTGACTGCATCCTGCGTGACTTCAATCACTGCGGCAGATGAAAATGGGCGCGGACTGCACCATAAAATTTGAATATTCCCTTGCAAACATGGGTAATACGGTTGCAGGTTGTGTAATTCTGAGACAGTCAGATGTGCCCAATCTTTATGTTCCCAGTCATTCCCCATGCCATGACCTAAATCATGTGTGATTGTGGTCATTTTAGATATTCCTTAACTTGATCAGTATTGTGTAATCGTATATTCCCCATCATCCATCTCAAACAACCATTTTTTAGATGAATATTATCTATTTAATTAACTGTTTTGGCTTGTCGTAAACGTAAATTGACTTCATCTACAATCTGATCTAAACCCGTGTCATAAGCGGCTTCACTCACAAAAGACACCATATTTTGCGTAACTTGCGGTAAATTGTAATCTGCATACCATGACAATGAATTCACTTCTATTTCACGTTCACCCTGCAAAATCACGAATCTTTTTTGCATCCAAGCCTGCAAATTTTCACCCGTATAGGCATCATAAAAAATAATATCGGTCAGATAAAAATCTTTCATCATGTAGGAGTAAGCCACGCTATTTTCTTCTGGCTCATAATTAAAAAAAGGTGTGGTGGTCAGATGAAACTCAACCAGAAAATGACGTTTTAAACGATGATTTTGATATTCCGCTTTGACTTTAATCGGGCAACTGATTTGCGCAAAGTCAATTTCATGTTCAGTATTTTGCTTAAAATATTCAGCCAAAGACCAAACCTGATGTTTAATGAAATCCTTCATTAAAAACTCAGGTTCAAGTTGTGAATTAATTAATCCCAACAGTAAAGATTCAACTTCTTCTTTCGTTAAATAAATGTCTTCAACAATATGCATGCCAATCTCTAAATATGCTGCTGCGATAGAAAAATCCTAACGGAAAGGCTTGTGTTTGTATAGCTATGCAATCGTAGAGTGTGATCTATATCTAGCAATCAATTATCCACGTAGATTGAATCTTAATCACATTTTCAGCTATGCTATAAAAACATCAAATTTCACTTCAAACACGCCTCGTTGCGTAGGAGTTAATCTCATGTCTAAGAAGTTACCTATTTACTTCTCTGACGCTGCTTGGGCGTCATTACAAAAAATCATGGGTGCGGATGGTAAACCCAGCCCTAGCCTGAATGCCCTGCTTGAACAAATTGAATTGCTGAATCAGCATGATTTTCAAGCGCTTGCTAAAAGAAAAACACTGCATCTTCCCGTAACGATAGAATCCATTCCTGCAGGTTTTCCTTCGCCTGCTCAAGACTATATTGATAAAAATATTGATCTGAATGAATATCTTATTTCTAATGAAAATGCGACCTTTTTAAATGTAGTTCGCACCACCTCTATGGTGAATGCAGGGCTTGAATACGGCGATATTGTACTGGTAGATCGCAGTAAAGAAGCCAAACACCGCAGCATTGTGGTTGCATTAATCGACCAAAAAGACCTGACTATTAAACGCTTGATGATTACAGCCAAAATGTCTAAAAGTGAATTGGCCGAACATTTTGGTGAAGACTACGACCCTGCCACTTTGCCCAAAGCTTGGCTCAAGGCAGAAAGCCCCGACTACGACAGCATTTACCTGAAAGATGGGCAAACTTTTGAAGTGTTTGCCGTGGTCACGTGGAATTTAAAAAACCTGATGGTTTAAACCCACAATAACGCATAAAAAAGCCGAATAAGTAGAATAGTCATGAAAGCTTTAGAGCAAGTTTTTGCGCTCATTGACATTAATAATTGTTATGTGAGCTGTGAGCGGTTGTTTCAACCACACCTGAATCATCGTCCTGTGGTGGTGCTTTCCAATAACGATGGCTGCGTGGTGTCACGTTCCGAAGAAGCCAAACGACTTGGCATTAAAATGGCTGTGCCCTTTTACCAAGTTCAAGAATTAATTCAACAACATGATGTTGCGGTCTTTTCAAGTAATTATGCGCTCTATGCAGAAATGTCCAGACGTTTTAATAATATTATTCAAGAATTTGTCAGTGCCAAAGATGTTGAAATTTATTCGATTGATGAAACTTTTATTGAGTTGAGTTCATATTCTCAGCGCGATTTAAACGCACTTGCACAGGAAATTAAAACAACCTTGTGGAAATGGCTGGCTCTTCCTGTTTGTGTTGGTATTGGTCAAAGTAAAACTGAAGCCAAACTAGCCAATCATCTTGCTAAGCGAAACCGCTATTTCAACGGCGTATGTAATTTACTGGATATGGATTTATGCAGCAAAGAAGCCTTGTTTCAACACATTGATGCCGCTGAAGTCTGGGGTGTGGGACGCAAAAACGCTAAAAAATTACAATCATTGGGTATCCGTTCTGTATTTGATCTAGCAACAAGCAATCCAGACCAAATGGAGCGCCAATTTTCTATTTTGATGAAAAAAACCATTCTTGAACTCACAGGTACAGCATGTATTGAACTGGAGCACAATACCGTAAGTAAGCAGCAAATCATCAGCTCACGTTCTTTTGGGCAGCGTGTAACAGATATTCATGCGCTTTCAGAAGCTTTGAGCGATTATTTACAATCTGCTGTGCAAAGGCTCAGAGCTGAAAAAAGTTTATGTGGTTGTATGATCATTTTTGCGCAATCTAACCGTTTTGATCCGCGCCAAGTTTTTTACAATCAATCGGTCACTATTGCTTTCAATGAGCCAACAGATTCTGCTTTGCTCATGAACAAAGCCATGATGAAGCATGTGACAACGCTATTTCAGGAAGGGATTGCCTTTAAAAAATGTGGTGTGATTTTAACGGGACTTGAACCCAAACAAAGCTATATTCACGACCTGCTTACAGATACTGACGCCATTGAAAAACAGGAACAATTACAGCAAGTGTTGGATACCGTGAAAAATAAATTTGGTGTGCAAAAACTCGCCATTGGAGCATGTAAATTGCAAGGTCGAACTTGGGCGATGCAGCGCAGCCATTTAAGCCCGAATTATTTTAGCTGGGAAGGTTTATTGGCGCTTGGTGATTAGCAGTGATTTGATTGGGCTAAAAAAGCTCACAATATGAGACCTAATTTAATGCTTAAAAGTACTACAAAGTAGTATACAATTAAACACTACAAAGTAGTATAAAGGTGTTTGATGTATACCATCTGTGAGACTACTTTTTTTACCAATGAATATCCCTACTATTGGACTGAAGAACAATACAATGACTTTAAAATTTTCATTGCCGAGAACCCTACAGCAGGAGATGTAGAACCTGGTACTGGCGGCGTTCGTAAAATTCGATGGGGTGGAAAGAGTAAAGGTAAACAAGGTGGTGTTCGTGTAATTTATTACAACCGTTTAGCAAATGGCGAAATTTGGTTATTGACCTTATATAGTAAAGACACAATTACCCAACTTGAGAAAAAGACACTTAGACAATTAGCGGAGTTACTGAAATGAGTCGTTTATTAAGTGACAAAGAATTGGAAGCTCGAGAAGCAAAACGAGACTTAAATGTTGAATTATTAGAAGGCGTTAAACAAATGCTTGCTAATAACGCAGCAAGAAAAACTGTGATCAATGAAACAGATGTTGCTTTAGCACGAAGAAAGTCTGAACTCACTCAAGATCAATTTGCTAAAATTTTAGGTATCTCTAAACGTACATTGGAATCTTGGGAGCAAGGTGTTAGAAGACCTTCAGGAGCAGCTCAATCACTGATTAAATTGTTTATTTTAGATCCTCAATTTGTTCGTGACCATCTCGCTTAAATGAAATAGCCCTCAACAACGAGGGTTATTATTTTGCCTTTCCTATAGCAACAGCAAATCTTAGATAGCATTTGAAATGCAACACCATGTTGTTGCTATAATACCTGACTCGGACTTTTAAAGCCGAGTCTTTTTCTTGGACGGTGATTCAAATCAGAACAGCGTTCTACTTCTGCAAGATTAGTCTTTATTCAGCCCAACAAACTTGGCACGTGCTTTATGCAGTTTTTTGTAGCTGTCGATTAAACGTAAATGACGATCTAAACCTTCAAGCTGCATATTGGTTTCGGTTAGACCATAGAAACGTACTGTGCCTTCAACAGAACCCATGACTGCATCCATACGTTCATTGCCAAACATACGGCGGAAATTGACAGCATAATCGGCAATATCCATTTCATCATCTAAAATAACTTCAAGCACGACATTCATACATTGATAGAACAAGCCACGTTCTACGGTATTGGTGTTGTATTGTAAGAATGCTTCGACTAAATCTTTAGCTTCTTCAAACTGTTCTAATGCCAAATAAATCAACAGTTTTAATTCGAGGATGGTGAGCTGCCCCCAAACGGTATTGTCATCAAATTCAATGCCAATTAAGGTTTTGATTTCGGTATAGTCATCTAGCTCACATTCTTCCAAACGCTCAACTAAAGCTTCAAGTTGCTCATCATCCAAACGGTGCAGATTTAAAACGTCTTCACGGTACAGCAAAGCTTTATTGGTATTATCCCAAATCAGGTCTTCTACCAAATACACTTCTGAATAATCAGGGACTAAAATTCGGCAAGCAGTTGCACCTAAATGTTCATAAATCGCCATATAGGATTCTTTGCCCATTTCTTCTAAAATCGCAAATAAAGCCTCAGCTTCTTCGACATTGCTATATTGACCATTGTTGGTGAAATCCCACTCTACAAATTCATGGTCTGCCTGCGCGCTAAAGAAACGCCAAGACACTACACCACTAGAATCAATAAAGTGTTCAACATAGTTATTCGGCTCAGTTACCGCATTCGTGCTAAAGGTCGGCTGTGGTAAATCATTTAAACCTTCAAAACTACGCCCTTGCAATAGTTCAGTTAAGCTGCGCTCTAAAGCGACTTTAAAGTTTGGATGTGCACCAAATGAAGCAAAAACACCGCCTGTACGCGGGTTCATTAAGGTCACACACATGACAGGGAATTGACCGCCTAAAGACGCATCTTTCACCAATACTGGGAAACCTTGTTCTTCTAAAGCCTGAATACCTGCCACAATACTTGGATATTTTGCCAAAACTTCTTGCGGTACATCAGGCAGGCTCATTTCTTCCTGAATAATTTCACGCTTCACTGCACGTTCAAAAATTTCAGATAAACACTGCACTTGAGCTTCTGCAAGCGTGTTACCTGCACTCATCCCGTTACTTAAATATAAGTTTTCAATTAAATTTGATGGGAAATATACCGTTTCACCATCGGATTGACGCACAAATGGCAATGAACAAATACCACGTTCAGTATTGCCTGAGTTGGTGTCATATAAATGTGTGCCCAGCAACTCATCTTCAGGATCATAAATTTCTAAGCAATATTCATCTAAAATTTCTTTAGGCAATTCACCATTTGGGCCAGGCTTAAACCATTTTTCATTTGGATAATGCACAAATTCGGCATTGGCAATCTCTTCACCCCAGAACTGATCGTTATAGAAGAAGTTACAGTTCAAACGTTCAATGAATTCACCCAAAGCAGATGCTAATGCACTTTCTTTGGTTGCGCCTTTACCATTGGTAAAACACATTGGCGATTGCGCATCACGAATATGTAATGACCAGACATTTGGCACGATATTACGCCATGAGGCAATCTCAATTTTCATGCCCAAACCTGCCAAAATACCCGACATATTGGCAATAGTTTCTTCAAGCGGTAAATCTTTACCAGCAATAAAAGTCGCTTGAGATGAAGTCAAGTTCGGCATCAGCAAAGCTTGTGCATCGGCATCAATGCTTTCGACTTGCTCAATCACAAACTCAGGGCCTGTTTGCACGACTTTCTTTACGGTACAACGGTCAATAGAACGTAAAATCCCCTGACGGTCTTTTTCAGAAATATCTGCAGGCAATTCCACCTGAATTTTAAAAATCTGTTTATAACGGTTTTCAGGATCGACAATATTGTTTTGAGATAAGCGGATATTATCGGTTGGAATATCACGTGATTGGCAATAAACCTTCACGAAATACGCAGCACACAATGCAGATGACGCAAGGAAATAATCAAATGGGCCTGGCGCAGAACCATCGCCTTTATAACGGATGGGCTGATCGGCAATGACGGTAAAATCGTCAAATTTAGCTTCAAGACGCAAGTTGTCTAAATAATTGACTTTAATTTCCATGCAGGCACCTATTGTATGTGCCTACTCAGACACAAAATTATAAAATATTGATTTATAAGCCGAATCAAGAGGGAGAATAAGACTTAAAAAATGAGGTTTGAAGTCATCGCAACTATTTAACAGCGACTCCAGAATATGCGGCAACATTATAAAGTGATTTGGGTGAATTGATAATGCTATAAATACAGATTTACTGAATTTAAGCAAAGTTGCTAATTAATATATACAAACATAATATATTTAAATGTATGGTATATTGTCTTTAGGTTCTAATCTGCTTGATGGTGAAACAACATGAAATATACCGAACTCACTGCTGAAATTTCGTCTAATATCAAATCCATTAAAGAACAATCTCCCGATTTACTTAAAAGCTTTAATGCCCTATCACAAGTTGCGATGAAAGACGGCGTAATTGATGCCAAAACCAAAGAGTTTATTGCGCTTGCAATTGGTGTGGCACAACGCTGTGATGGTTGTATCGGTTTTCACGTCAGAACTTTGGTCAAAATGGGCATGACTTTTGAAGAATTGAATGAAATTTTAGGTATTGCTGTTTATATGGGCGGTGGCCCATCACTCATGTATGCCGCAAACGCCGTGGCAGCATTTAAAGAGTTTTCTCCATCTACAGCCGAATAACAGCATCAAATTATTTACCGAGTCGAAACTATGTTAAATATCCATAATGAATGGGATGAACGCTACAGCCAACATGACCATATTTATGGTGAACAAGCCAATGCGTTCATTCAGGACATTACGCAAAAACTGTCTATTCACGGCAAAACTTTGGGCTTGGCCGAAGGTGAAGGTCGTAACTTGTTATATTTGGCAGCTGTGGCACAAGCCAATGAGCAAGCATTTGAAGCAGATTTATGGGACTACTCGCAAGTTGCTTTAGATAAGGCTCAAGGCTATGCACAGCAACGTGGTTTAAGCCTAAATACACGAAAGCAAGATTTAAGTCAGGTGGATTGGCAAGCCAATCAATATGACAACGTGATTTGCGTATTTGGTCACTTTAACCCTGAAACACAGCAAAAAGTATTGAATGGCGTGCGCGAAACTTTGGTCAACGGCGGTTTATTTGTTGGTGAGCTGTATTCTACTCGTCAGCTAGAATATAAAACGGGCGGCCCACGTGCAGTAGAAATGCTGTACGATCCTATCGAGTTTTTAAGCCATTTTAAACACGATCATCTGATTCATTTCTTTGTGGGCGATGTAGAACGCTCAGAAGGCAAACTGCATCAGGGCAAATCCCACGTCATTCAATTTGCGATTCGTATTCAGAAATAAAAGACTGAATCTTTTACATCAAATGGCCATGGAATCATCAACATGCCTAACTGCAAGACTGCGGATTGAATCATGGCGCAGCCTCTTGCAGTTGATGAATATTTTGAATCAATTGCGCTGCGTTATAAGCACCTGTTAGACGCAATTCACGTTGTTCCCGTCGTGGATCTGCCAAAAATAGCAACGTTGGCGGCCCTAAAATCTGCCATTTTTTCAATAAGGCATCTTGTGAAGGATGCTGTTCGGTTAAGTCGAGTTTAATCCGCACCACATGCTTTAAAGCATCTTGCACATCGGTACGAGGAATCACATCACGCTCAATCGGCTGACACGCCACACACCAATCGGCATAGACATCAATCACAATCTTTTGATGAGCATGTGCGGCCAAAGCTGCATTCAACTCTTGTTCTGTGCGTACTTTGATCCATGGCTGTAATTGGTCTGCTTGTACCTGCGCATTGACACTGGCAATACTCTGATTGACATGCCAAATTCCACTACTGGCGATTACTGCCGCCAAAGCCAATAACGAAAAACGCTGTGGACGATGTAACACGTGGCGCAAAATTGCAATTAAATATGCAGCGAAGGCAAATAACACCACAGCAAAAGCAACATAGTACCAAGTCACAGAAAATAGCGGACGAGCAAAATACAAAGCCATTGCCAACATGATAAAACCAAAGCTAAATTTTAGCCGTTCCATCCACAAACCTGGCTTTGGCAAATATTTCGCGCCAAACACGCTGGCAATAAGTAAAGGAATTCCCATACCTAAACCGAGCAGGAACAAATATAAACCACCCAATGCTGCTTGATCCAAATGTGAGACGTACAGCAATGCTCCCGCTAAAGGCGCACTCATACATGGCCCGACAATCAGTGCAGAAATCACCCCCATAACGCCCGCACCCAATAAAGTACCGCCTTTTTGATATTGCTGAATACGATCTAAACGCTGTAACACTGCTTGTGGTAATGACAACTGATACAGTCCAAACAGGTTTAAAGCAAAGAGCACAAACAACATAGCAAAAACTGCAATCACTACGGGATTTTGGAACCAACGCTGTACGCTATAACCAATGTGTGACGCAACAACGCCCATCAAGCCATAGACTAGCGCCATACTGACGATAAAGGTGATCGCAATTGCTGCCGCTTTATAGCCTGTATTGCGCTGCACCAAAATGCCAGAAAGAATTGGAATCAGCGGCAATGAACACGGTAAAAAAGCCAGTAATACCCCAAAACCTAAAAAGATAAACGCATTCAGTAACAACCCTTGCCCAGACAATAAATTCAGGAAAAATTGATCATTGTTCCATTGCTGATTCAGACTCGTACTACTGGCTGTTTCCGTATTGCTTGAATTGGCTGATGCAGCGAATGTATTGTCTGTCAACGCCGTATCTGTATTTTCAATCTCTAAGGAATTTGCTAAATCAACGTTTTCTACTGGTTCAGGGGTAAGTTTAGGATCAGCTTGTGTTACAGCAACCGCATTTTCAGCAAGCTGTGCTTTGTTTTCTAGCGTTTGCTGTTCAAGTTTGAGTTCTTTTGTCGTTACAGTATTTGCAGTTGTCGTAACTTGTTTTTGTGTACTAGAACCATTGGCTTGATGCTTATCTGCATCATTTAAGTTAGTGTTTAAAGCAGCCTGATTATTCTGATTGAGTTGCTGAAGTAAATTACCTTTGCCCGCACTTAAATTATGCTGTGGCAATAAACCATCGGCATCGGTTTGAATCGTTTTACGCTGTACGGGATAACACAAACCATCTTCAGCGCAGCCTTGCCAAGTAATTTGATATTGCTGATTAGGCTTCACCTGAATCTGTGTTGTCACTTGCCCATAATGCACACGTGTCAGCCCGAAAGTCGGATCATCTTTTTCCTGCCCTGCAGGCAATTTAAAAGCAAGCGGCTTTTGAGCCTGACTGACTTTGAATTGATCGTGATATAAATAGTAATGCGGTGCGACATCCCATTTCAGTTCAACCGTTTGTTCAGACAATGACGTCGCCTGAAACTTAAAAGCTTGATCGGACGCTAAAAATTCATTGGCAGCATTGACCCACACCGCACACAGACTCAACACAAAATAAGCAATGACGCGAATAAAAATCATGTATTTATACTAAAAATTAAAAAACTGACTGTATTATCGGTAAGTGTAGATTAAGAGAACATTAATAAAGATTTTTCTTTGTAAACTTGAGCATTGTAGGTGCCTAATCTAAATTTGTGGCGTGATCGAGATGTGTCATATATTGGGCTGACTGTGGTATAGGAGCAAATATGTTCGTCGTTTTGGTGGAAGATGATCCTTATATTGCCCAAAGTATTGTGGCAGCACTCGAATTTTTAAGTATTTCAGTCGAACACGTGAATAACGCGCGCGATGCCGATTACTTCATACGTCATAGTGCGGTAGATTTGTGCCTGCTCGATTTAGGTCTGCCTGACCAAGATGGTTTACAGTTACTCGAAAACTGGCGTAAAGATGCCATTCATATTCCAGTATTGGTATTAACCGCGCGGAATCATACTCAAGACTGCGTACAGGCGCTCAACTTAGGAGCAGATGACTACCTAACTAAACCTTTTGAATTAAATGAACTGATTGCCCGTGTATATGCATTAAGCCGCCGTCATCGTGGTTATTCATCGAACCAACTGCAAAGTGGTCAGTTACACATGAACCTCGATACACAAGAAGTCAGTTGGCATTCACAAAACATTCAGCTTTCACGCCGAGAATATAGCCTATTGGAAACCTTTTTACGGCATCCGAACCAAATCTTAAAAAATGAAGAACTGATAGATAAAGTGTATGGCTTTCAAGACAGTATCGAAAGCAATGCCTTAAATGTGCATATCTACCATTTACGGCATAAAATCCACCCCGATTTTATTCAAACGGTGCGTGGTGTCGGCTACATCTTTAAACCTGAGCTGCTGACATGAAAAACTACAGTCTGGAATGGCGTTTGGTATCGACCATCAGCTGTGCATTTATTTTGCTGTGGGTGATTGTCTTTGCATGGCTCTACCATGACTTGGAACAACGCTTACAAAATACGCTGGATGAACGACTTTCTACCTCAGCCCGTATGGTCGCCCGCCTGATTCAGCAACTGCCCCTAGAACAACTCACAGAAAGTTTGCATGCCGAATCAGAAAATGCCTTGCTACATAGTTTAATTGCTTGTGAAGTCTCTATTTTCCGTGCCGATGTTTCATTACCACAGCATGTGATTGCACGCACTCAAGGCGCACCGAAAAATTTAAAAAACCAACAAGTCGGTTTCAGCACATGGACAGAAAATGGACTGCAATGGCGTAGTTATGTACTGCGTGAAGGTGAAGTTCAGGTGGTGGTGGCTGAAAAAATTCAGTTACGGCAAAACCTACTTAAACAAATTTTACAGTCGGTACTGATTCCTTTACTGCTTACTTTGATTATTTGTATTTTGCTAATTTTGTGGATTATCCGTCTGGAGTTTTTACCGCTCGATCACATCACCCGCCACTTAATTCAGAAAAAACAATCTTTAGATGAAGCTTCTCGTTATTTAATTGAACTGAGATCACAAAAAATTCCTAAAGAAATTCAGCCTTTTGTCGATAACTTATTGATGCTGATTGAACGCCTACATAAAAGTCTGGAACACGAAAAAAACTTTAGTGCATTTGCTGCGCATGAACTGCGCACGCCGTTAACGGCTATTAAAACGCATGTGCAACTGAGCCAATTGATGTTGAATCAAACCGCATCTGCCCAAGATACAGCCAAAGTCATCGACAATTTAAAACACGCAGAACGCAGCATCCAACGTTATCAACAACTTTTGGAACAACTGTTATTGCTCAGTCAAACTGAAGCAGGTATTCAAGCGGCACATAGCCATGCAGATATGCGTAGCGTATTAGAAACAGTCTTGTCGGAACTGACTGTGGAATATCCCAATCTATCAGCGAAATTACAGATTGATTGGGCGAGTTTGGTAGCACAACACATTAATATTCCAGCGCCTGCGTTGCACATGGTACTGAAAAACTTGATTCAAAATGCTTATTTGCATGCAGAGGATGCGCCAAACATTCAAATTTATATGCAAGACCTGCAATTGATCATTGCAGACCAAGGCAAAAGCCTGAATGAAGATGATTTTACCATTCTGACTCAGCGTTTTTGGCGTAAATCTGCGCATAAACAAGGCTATGGCTTAGGTCTAACTCTAGTCAAAGTATTATTAGAGCAATATGGCTACCTACTTCAATTTCAGGCTAACCAACCGCAAGGTTTAAAAGTGATTGTCAGTTTTGATGCAGCACCTTCTGCAACAGAGAAACAACAGACGGATTAAGCTTTTCTGAGCTTTAACAGCAAATAAAGCAAGATTCAGAACAAGATCACTTAACTTTTGCCAATACCGAACATATTGCTCTACTTTACGATAACGCCATTTTTAAGGTGATTTTTGAAATAAAAGGTCAATGCGTTCTAAAATTTTATCTATGATGTAGATGCTGCGGGCTATTGAGTAGAAGAACATTGGCTAGAAAAAAATTGCTGAAACTTTCATCACCGTTTTTTTGTTCGATACCACGTCATATTTTTAAATGAGGTAGATATCCGTGCAGATCGTGCATGTGCTTGGTCTTGTGATCAATCTACAACTTAATTAAAGTGTACATAAAACCAACAGCACCCCACTCAAAATATAATACGCAGCGTAGGAGCATCTATTCCAGACTAAAATATAGATAAATATATCAATCAAAGCATTCCATTTAAGCTCATGTTTTATTTAAATAAAGTTGAATTTTTAAAATATCTTATTATCGAAATGATCTTTCTATCGAATCCATAACCACTTGAACGATGATCACAAAACGTATTAGATGATCCACTGCAGTTTGTGTGGTCATCTACTTTGAATGAACTGAAAAAATGGAATCGCCATTTTTTATAAACAGCAAGGAATTACATACTATAAAGAAATGCGATATTGATGTTGGTTGTTTTCTGGCTTTGACATTCCGAATCAAACCAGTTCAAGTCACTCGCTTGATCAGTCGTTACAGAAAACAAATGAATAGATTTGGTCAGTTGTTTTAGAATATAAAAATCAGCAAAAAAAACTAAAAATGTAATTTTTTAACATTGCGAATTCCCTGCAAAGTTTTCATTATAGAGCCTCATTTTGGCACACGCTTTCTACGTCAAATTAAACAAATTACAAAAAAAATGTGGAATTTTATGCCATAATTAGCAAACTTTGCAGACATCTTGCAAAGTATTATTGCAATTATTTATTGGAGCAAGCGGAATGAGTTCGACCATTTTGGTTATTCATGGACCGAATCTAAATTTGCTAGGAAAGCGTGAACCCGAAGTTTATGGTTACCTCACTCTTGAGGATATAAATCAACAGCTCATTTCACAAGCGCAAAAAGCATCAATTTCTATAGATACTTTCCAAAGTAATTGGGAAGGCGCAATTGTAGACCGAATTCATCAAGCCGCGTTAGATGGCACACAATATATCATTATTAACCCTGCTGCATTAACGCATACCTCTGTTGCGGTACGTGATGCCTTGTTAGGGGTCGCTATTCCATTTCTTGAAGTCCATTTGTCGAATGTGCATGCACGTGAGGCGTTTAGACATCATTCATATTTATCAGACAAAGCCATTGGTGTGATTTGCGGTTTAGGCGCAAAAGGCTATGCCGCAGCACTCGACTTTGTTCTTGAAAAAATTCAACCTACTACACAATCTTAAACTAGGAATACTGTCCATGGATATTCGTAAAATCAAGAAACTCATCGACTTGATGATTGAATCTGACTTACAAGCGATTGAAGTTAAAGAAGGCGATCAGTCGATTGCATTAACTCGTCGCAGTCCAGTAGTAGCGGCAGCAGTTCCTGCAATGCCTGCACCTTCTGCAGAAGTACCATCTGCACCTAAATCTTCACCACGTGGTGCTGTTGAAACTTCTCCAATGGTTGGCGTGTTCTATGCAGCACCAAGCCCAGGTGAAGCACCATTTATTAAAGTGGGTCAAACTGTTTCTGCTGGTGAAACGCTTGGCATTATCGAAGCAATGAAAATCATGAACCCAATTGAAGCAACTCAAAGTGGCGTGATTGAAGAAATTCTAGTTAAAAATGGCGAAGTGATTCAATTTGGTCAACCACTCTTCCGCTACCGCGCTTAAGACCTCGGGGATTCACAATGTTGCAAAAAGTTTTAATTGCAAACCGTGGTGAGATTGCCCTGCGCATCACCCGAGCTTGCAAAACTTTAGGGATCAAAACCGTGGGTATCTATTCAGATGCCGATAAAGACCTGATGCACTTACGCTTTTGTGATGAAGCCGTGTGTATTGGTCCGGGTGCGAGCAGTGAAAGTTACCTGAATATTCCTGCAATTATTACTGCAGCAGAAATTACAGGTGCAGATGCCATTCACCCTGGTTATGGTTTCCTTGCCGAAAATGCCGAATTTGCTGAAATTGTAGAAAGTTCAGGTTTCATTTTCATTGGCCCACGCCCTGAGCATATTCGCTTAATGGGTAACAAAGTTTCTGCAATTACTGCAATGCGTAAAGCTGGCGTACCAACTGTACCGGGTTCAGCACACGCCGTTACACCACACAATGCTTTAGCTGAAGCCAAAGAAATTGGTTTCCCGCTCATTGTAAAAGCGGCTGCTGGTGGTGGTGGTCGTGGTATGCGTATTGTAGAGCGCGTAGACACCCTGCTTGAATCAGTTCAAGCGGCTCAACGTGATGCAGAAATGTGGTTTGGTGATGACACGGTCTATATGGAACGTTTCTTACAAAAGCCACGTCACGTAGAAGTACAAGTATTGGCTGATGGTAATGGTCACGCGATTCACCTTTATGACCGCGACTGTTCTTTACAACGTCGTCACCAAAAAGTTCTTGAAGAAGCGCCAGCACCTAACTTACCAGAACAAGCACGTGCCGATATTTTAGAAGCGTGTGTTAATGCATGTAAGTTAATGCAATACCGTGGTGCAGGTACTTTCGAATTCTTATTTGAAGATGATGAATACTTCTTCATTGAAATGAATACACGTGTTCAGGTTGAGCACCCTGTAACTGAAATGGTGACAGGCATTGACATCATTGAACAACAATTGCGTATTGCTGCAGGTCTAGGTTTAGACATTGAGCAAGATCAGGTTGAGATTCGTGGTCACGCAATCGAATGTCGTATTAACGCAGAAGACCCAACCACCTTCGTACCTTCACCGGGTAAAATTGAACACTTCTATGCCCCAGGTGGTGCAGGTGTTCGTGTAGATTCACACATCTACGAAGGTTATAGCATTCCGCCGTATTACGACTCAATGATTGCTAAACTGATTGTGCATGGTAAAGATCGTGAAACCAGTATTGCGCGTATGCGTCAAGCCTTGGATGAAACTATCTTAACAGGAATTAAAACCAACATTCCTTTGCACAAAGACTTGATTCTGCAAGATAAAAACTTCTGCAAACAAGCAATGGATATTCACTATCTTGAAAAGCATTTGCTAAAGCAACTTGCTGGCAATGAAGAAGAAAAAGCATAAGTAATTAAGGTTGCTTAAGTTTAAAATAAAGAGCTGATGATTCAACGTCAGCTCTTTTTTATTGTTGAGAATAAAAGCTAAACCGTTAATCTATGCAGATCAGTATGAATAAAAAACCAATACTCCAAATGGAGTATTGGTTTAAAAATTGATTTAAAAACTGAGATCATTTTAGATCATCGAATGATGCAAAATACTAGACAAGATTAATCTAAAAACTCAGTCATTAATGCCAATACTTCTGCTGTTTTTTCGGCATGCAACCAATGCCCTGCATGAGCGACTGTTTCAACTTTTGCGTGAGGAAACTGTGCTTGAATAGCGGCATAATGCTCAGGTAACTCAATATAAGGTGAATTACCGCCACGAATAAACAAAGTATTGACATCACTATGCACCGTCTGCCATGACAAAATTTCGGCATAATGTTCATGTAGCGCATTTAAGTTAAATAACCATTGCCCTTTGCTAAATGACTTCATCAAAAATTGCACAACCATTTCTTCTTGAAGATGCTCACGCATAATTTCCATTGCCGCTTGGCGACTTTCAACTTGTGCATCTTGCACAGCAAACAAGGCTGTAAAAATTTGATCGTGACGATTTTCAGGATAAGCAAAAGGACAAATATCCAATAAAACCAATTGCTGTAAACGCCCAGCAGCCAGAGGAGCTAAAGTCATTGCAACTTTACCGCCCATTGAATGCCCAACCACAGAAAACTGTTCGATATTCAAGCTGTTCAACGTTTCTAAAACATCTTGTGCCATTGCTGCATAATTCATGTCATCACAATGCGCAGACTTACCATGATTGCGCACATCTAATTGAATTACGGTGCGCTGTTCTTGAAATGCACGTGCGAGCATGCCTAAATTACTCAAACTACCAAATAAACCAGGAATAAAAACCAAAGATGGCAACGTAGATTCAGGCTGATTTTGCGTGATTTGATAATTTAATAACATAAAATAGACTCTAAACTTGAATACAAATGATTAATCTATTTAATGAGTTTTGAGTTTATAAATCAAATTTTATATGTGCTTTTTACGGTGAAACTTATAATATCACTTAGGCTATTTGTATAAACCTAAGCAATAACATACAAGATGAACTTTTCTTAAAATTTTATTTAAAATAATTCAAAGGCAACTTCAAATAACGAATGCCGTTGGCCTCAGGTTGTGGGAACTTACCTGCGTCCATATTGATTTGAATTGATGGCAGAATCAATTTAGGCATCGTTAAAGTAGCATCACGCTGAGTTCTCATCTCAATAAATTCAGCTTTGCTTACCCCTGTATGAATATGAATATTCTGCTCTTTTTGAGTTTTGAGCAGTGTTTCATGTTCATATTGTTCACGTGATTCTGGTAGATAATCATGGCATAAGAACACTCGTGTTTCTTCAGGCAATGCGTATAGCGTTTGCACAGAATCGTACAACTGCCCTGCACTGCCTTTCGGGAAATCACAACGTGCCGTACCATAATCAGGCATAAACAAAGTATCACCTACAAATACAGCATCACCGATCACATAGCTTAAACAAGCAGGCGTATGCCCCGGTGTAGGGATGTTATAGGCTTGTAATTCACCAATCGTAAAAGTTTCATGATCGTCAAACAGATAATCAAATGATTGATGTGAATTGAAATACTTGATATCCAAGTTATAGATAGCACTAAATGTTTCTTGCACAATCGAAATTTTATGGCTCATGGCAATTTTACCACCCAACTGCTCTTTTAAATATTGAGAAGCTGTCAGGTGATCGGCATGCACATGCGTTTCTAAAA
Organism: Acinetobacter sp. YH12095; assembly: GCF_013419245.1. NCBI lineage: Bacteria > Pseudomonadati > Pseudomonadota > Gammaproteobacteria > Moraxellales > Moraxellaceae > Acinetobacter > Acinetobacter sp. YH12095. The sequence continues at coordinate 5,022 of NZ_VPAL01000024.1, read as the reverse complement.
TCCATTCAACCGTTAATTCATTTTTTTGGATGTAAGCAATGATTTCATCGGCATGAATTGTTGAAGTAGTCGCAGATGCAGGGTCATAATCCAACACGCTGTCAATAATGGCACATTGACGCGTTACAGGATCACTTACCACATAACTGAATGTATTAGTATTTTCATCAAAAAAATGCTGAATATCTGCGTGCATCTTATGCTCCTGCAACCTTACGATGAATGAGAATCCCCACCAACATTGCAACAATGAAATAGATTGCTTGATAATAACCTAAACCAATCAAGGTTAGACTTGGCGCTGGACAAATTCCTGCAACGCCCCAACCGATACCAAAAATAAAACTACCTGTGATCAGTTTAGAGTCAATTTGAGTTTGTTTAGGCAAATCAATTGGTTCATTTAAAATGGTTTTTGGTTCAGCTTGGCGCATAATTCTTTGGAATGGAATAAAGGCAACCGCAATTGCACCCATCATAACAAATGCCAGACTTGCATCCCATGTACCGAAAAGATCGAGGAAGTTTAAAACTTTTTCAGGATTCGACATACCAGAAAGAATCAATCCAGCTGAAAAAATACCACCGAAAACAAAGGCTAAGAAATTTTTCATTTAGAATGCTCCTGTGATATGGCGGATAACATAAACGGTAATAAAGCCAGCTAACATAAAGGTAGCTGTTGCTGCAATGGAGCGCTTAGATAAACGACTCATGCCACAAATACCATGTCCACTGGTACAACCCGAACCCAAACGAGTACCGAAACCAACCAACAATCCCGCCACAATCATCATCAATGGGCTTGCATTCAATTCAACTTTAGGTTGAGCCACGATGCCATAGAAAAAAGGCACAATGAAAATACCTAACACAAACCACAATGCAGGCGTTTTGAACAGCGTTTGCGGATTTAATACTTGAGCCAGTAAACCACTAATGCCTGCAATACGACCATGAACATATAAATAGCCCACGACTGCAAGACCAAGCAATCCACCACCGATTAATGCCAGCAGATAATCATGCATTTTGAACACCCAAAACAATATGTGTTTTTATAATATATTATTGTAATTATTATTCAACTATTCTCTTGTAAGTTTTGTAAACTTCATCTGACTATTCGTCTATGTTTGCGATGTGAGAGAGATTTCGCAAGTTTTTGGCTGATATTAAGTCATAAGGCAGAAAATTTAGTCATTCTAAATGACTGCCTCATAACGTAATAAAGATATATCAAAATAGACAGCAACGACAAAAGTTGAGGGCATTAGACTCATTTGTGAGCAAGCGCAATAAGTTCTTTTTTATGCCGACGAATTACACGTTTAGCAGCATCTAACATAATGCGATTGGTAGTCTCATCATCACCAAAGTCAATAGGTTTAGCTGGACACATTGGACGAGCTTTTCGATCTTCGATTGTGTAGTCTTTAAGACGCTTACCCATACTGCACCTCTCAGAATTTCTTAACTTTCACTAATATAACATAAAATTTAGTTTGTTAAAAAATCATCAATACGAGTTTTTAATTACCCTATTTATTGCTTAAAGATAACTTTTTTTGTTATTAAATGGTCGCTTGGAACAAGAATCACTGAGATGAAACGAATAGGAATAGTTGCTACATTCATACAAGAACAAGCATCTGTGTGCTTTGGACTCAAAACAATATAAAGTTCAACATATCATGCATCTACAATATCTACAAAATTAGCATTTAAAACTTTTGCCAAATCGCTTGGTGTTAAACCAATATCTAATCCCCGCTTCCCTCCACTCACATACATAGTTGCAAGCTGTTGAGCGGATGCATCAATCACTGTTTTCAGTTGTTTCTTCTGCCCAATTGGACTAATGCCCCCAACCAAATAACCTGTCAAACGCTCAGCATCTTTAGGATCAGCCATGTGTACTTTTTTACACTGAAAAGCAGCCGCAACTTTTTTAAGATTTAATTGGTAATGGACAGGTAAAATCGCCACAAAATAATGCTTATCATCACTGACCAATAAAGTTTTAAATACTTCTGTGACATCTAAGCCTAACTTCTCCGCAGCTTCTAAACCAAAACTTTTAGCATTATGATCATGTTCATATTCATGCATAGAAAATTGAATTTTCTTGGCTTTTAAAAGTTTAGCTGCTGGAGTCATTGAAAAAATACTGTAAAAAACGATGCTCAAATTATACGCTTGATTGAGATTAAAAGTGAATTCGCTTAGGCCATTTTTAAATATAAAAGTAACTATCGAAAAAATAGCCTAAAATCATTAACTTGGTTTACGTGAATTTTCAACCAACACGTTAGCTAAGCGTTGTGCATGCGCAATCACGCGGTCCAACCAGCGTTGTGCCGCCAACAACTCTAAACCTGTCGCAGCATTGAGCTGATTCACAGCAGTATATTGCAACACTTTTTCACGGTTTTCGGCACGTTGATCTTCTGTCCATTTTTTCAAATTAGATAACTCGGTATTTAGACTTAGTACATGTTTATGCACATCAAAATCATCCATTTCTTTTAGATGTTCATCAAGAATTTGTACAAAATCTAAGCCAACTTGATAAATTGCAGGTTGGGTGCGTATTTCTTTTGCTAAAGTAATATTTTCCAAATCACTTCGTAAAACACGTAAATACACCATCAAACGAAGCATCGCCATTAAACGCTGTTGATCGGCTTCATTTTCTGAAATCGACATTTCTTCCAAATAGCGTTGGACTTGAATGAGTACTTCATCTAGCTGTAATAAACGTACTTTTGAAGGTAATCTTCCCTCTTGGATAGCCAGTTTTAGCATCACCAAAACGTCATACAAACTATGGTAAATCACCTTTGATGCAGCATGAATAGCCAAGGCGGGCACAGATAAACTCGCTTGATCGAGATAACATAAAACCGATTGAGTTTGATCTGGGATAATTTTCATAATCAGTTTTTCGAACTGACGGATAAAAGGCAAAATAATCAAAGTACCAGAAATACTGAATGCTGTATGAAATGCAGCAACAATCACCACATTGTCCCATGTTGCCATAAGACGTTGATTTTGTGTTAGCTCAAGAAATAACGGTTTTAAAATAATAAAAGCAAAAATGCCTGAAATGATGTTAAAAATCACATGAACCGCTGCAGTACGTTTGGCATTTGCAGTTGAACCAATTGCAGCAATAATGGCTGTCGCCACCGTACCAATATTCTGTCCAATCACCAAACCTAAAGCCTGTTGCAAATCAATCGCACCACTGGCCAATGCTGCTAAGGTCGCGGTAATTGCAGCACTTGAAGATTGCAACAGAATGGTCATGATAATACCGACCAAAACCAAACTGAGTTGCGCAATCAAAGATCTACTTGAAAATACTGATAAATCGACACGTTCAGCAAAACCTGACATGGCAACTTGCAACATATCAATGCCAAGGAAAATCAGACTAAAACCTGCCAATGTCATTCCAAATAATGCAACTCGCCCCTGACTAAATAATTTGAGCATTGCACCCAAACCCAGCAAAGGTAATGCAAAACTGGTGATGGAAAATTTAACACCTAAAAATGCCACCATCCAACCCGTACTGGTTGTGCCAATATTCGCACCAATAATGACACCAATTGCCTGAGCAAAAGTAAGAATCCCCGCACTAACAAAACCAATCGTGGCTAAAGTTGTTGCCATAGAAGACTGTACAATTAAAGTTAAACCGATGCCTGAAAGCACAGCTTTAATGGGTGAACCTGTGAACTTAGACAACCAAATACGCAAGGTTTCCCCTGCCATATCTTTTAAGCTGTCCGTCATCATGGTCATACCAATCAAAAATAGGCCAATACCACCACATAATTGTACAAAGACTTCTAACACACTTACTCCCTGTGCAATAAGCAATTTTCAAAGTGCTAAAAAGCCGATATTGTACGTACTTTTATCTTAAAATTGCAGTTTATTTGTTCTATTCCAATAGTTTATATTAAATAAAAAACTTGTCATCAATTTGACATATTATTAAAACCTAAGGATAGATCAGACTCCATTGGTTTATCCAATCATTCGATAAAACAAAACGAAACCTCTGTATTATGCTGACACGATACAATTCAAATCTGTGAATGGCTTGACTAGGTCAATCGCTCACCTCAAAATCAGTATATATACTCACATACGCCAAAATGACAGATATAGTTTTAATATGATTTTTAATACTTTTAGAAAATATCCATCTATAAAAATATTCAGTATTGGTTGTACTGTTTTAACGCTAGCAGCTTGCTCTCCACTAGGAGGTGGTTCTCTTGCAAAACGCTCAGCTAAACTTTCTACAGGGATCCAAAAGGCTTATGCTGTGCATCCTGATACAGCAAATCGTGTAGCACCAATCATTGTACAAAGTGCAGAACAACATAATGTTGATCCTCTGCTTGTCGCTGCAGTTATTAGACAAGAATCGAATTATCGTGCCTATGCTGTTTCACCTTCAGGTGCAGTTGGGTTCACACAAATTATTCCACGTTATTGGCAGCAGACTTGTCCTGGCGATTTATTCCATGAACATACCAATATCAACTGTGGTACATTTATTTTAAATCATTATAAAAATCAGTCGGGTAAATGGCCTAAAGCTTTGGCCTATTACAATGTGGGACCTACTGGCTACAATAGTAATCGAAAAAAGAAAAAGCAAGGTAAACGCTACGCGAAACAAGTCAAACAGCACCAAAAAAACTTAAAAGATGCACTTTAATTTTGACTTACTAGCTTAATAAAGTAGCCAATACCCGTTGAATTAAAGCCATCCTCAGATGGTTTTATTTTCCTTTCTTTTTCTACTTTTCTTCTTAATATTTTCTTTCTCCCATAAAAAACACCCTCAACGTGAGTTGAGGGTGTTCGAATAATGAGCTGGCGATGACTTACTCTCACATGGGTAACCCCACACTACCATCAGCGCGAAGAGGTTTCACTTCTGAGTTCGGGAAGGGATCAGGTGGTTCACTCTTGCTATGGTCGCCAGCACAA
>NZ_VPAL01000023.1:0-33429 GCF_013419245.1 Acinetobacter sp. YH12095 | reverse complement strand
CGCGGTTTTAGAAGGAGTTGTAATTTTTCAAAAAAGATTGAAAACCATTTTAAAGCTTTCGACTTAACCTTTTTTTACATCAATAATGGCTTCATTTAATGTCAGCATACTTTTTGAAACACCACCATTTTTTAAGGTCTTTTTTTAGCCTTTCTAACATCAGTATTTTAACTCTCTATATTTTTCTATACAGATCACGACAGATTTTACTTTCCCTTCTCTTTAAAATCTCTGCGACCTAAATTGTCGCTTTAAAAGCAGAAAACTGGTTTTTTGCCGCAGTGTTGCGCTCAGTTATGTTAAGTTATCCCATAATTCAACATCAAGATTGGAACACGCATGGCTGTTCATTTTTTACATACGTCTGATTGGCATTTGGGGCAATTTTTCCATCACCATGAACGTGAATATGAACATACTGAATTTTTAAATTGGCTCTTAACTCAAATTAAAAGCAAACAGCCGAATGCCCTGCTCATAGCAGGCGATATTTTTGATGTGGTCAATCCTGCTTCGAGCGCTCAGAAACAACTCTATCAATTCCTTACCGATGCGCATGTGCTTGCTCCACACATGCAAACCTTAATGATTGCAGGCAATCATGACTCTGGGTATCGCATTGAGCAAGTTGAACCCTTTTTAGACCGCTTCAACGCCAAAGCTGTGGGCGTGATTGGTAAAACAGCCGAGCAAAAATTAGATTTAGATAAACTCCTAGTGCCTATTTATGACGCTGCGCAAAATATTGTGGCATGGTGTCTGACCCTGCCCTATTTACGCAGTGCAGAAATTACAGGTTTAAATGAACATAGCAGTGACAATCAATCTGCGGTTGCTTACTTACATCAACAACTGATTGCAGAAGCCAAAGCTCGTAAACAGCCAAATCAAGCCCTGATTTTAATGTCACATGCACACATGCAAGGTGGCGAAACTTCCGACTCAGAACGCCCCATTGTAGTGGGGAATGAAGAAGCCTTATCGACTGCGCTGTTTGATGAAGTGATTGACTATGTCGCACTCGGACACTTACACAAACCGCAACAGGTCGGACAGCCACACATTCGCTATAGCGGCTCACCCATCCCTTTATCATTTAGCGAGCTGAATTATAAACACCAAGTCCTTGAAGTTAGGATTGATCCATTACAGGCTGATGCACAGCGTTTCCAATATGAAAGCTTGCTTATTCCACGTACGGTAGAGCTGCTTCGGATTCGCTGTGAACTTTCTGAATTAATCACCGAACTGAATAAATTGCCAAAAGATGAAATTGCAGAAGTTTGCGCACGGCATTTTTTAGAAATTGAATATATCAGCGATGCCCCGCCACCCATTGATTTACGCCAACAAATTGAACAAGCACTTCCTGCCAACCGCTATCGTTTACTGCGCATTGCACGACGCTTTCAAAACTGTGAAAACTCGAACGTGCAACAATCAAAAATTGATTTAGAGCCGCCTACGCCTGAAAAATTATTTTTAGATTTATGGGAAAAAATGGGCTATCAACCTGACCCAGAAGTGAGCCAAGATTTTTTACAGCTTTTGGCCGAAGCCCAACAAGAACTTGATCAGAATAAAGCTTAAGGATTTGCCATGAAAATTTTACGTTTAAGTTTAAATAATTTGGCATCTTTGGCAGGCACGCATGTCATCAATTTTGAAGATGAGCCACTGGCACAGGCAGGTTTAATTGCAATTACGGGCAAAACTGGTGCAGGCAAATCGACTTTGCTGGATGCCATGTGTTTGGCACTTTATGACGAAATTCCACGTTTGAGAGGTGCAACAGGCAGCCTGACCGATACCGCAGGCAAAGAAATTTCCTTAAAAGATTCTAAACATATTTTACGTCGTGGTACGACTTCTGGCTTTGCAGAACTTGAATTTATCGCGCTTGATCAAAAACGCTATTCGGCACGTTGGCAAATTCGCCGTGCGCACAATAAAGTGGATGGGAATTTAAAAGTTGAACGTGCCATCACCTGCTTAGATGAACAACGGGTTTTAAATCAAAGAATTTCTGAAGCTACGCCAATTGTAGAGCAGTTGATTGGCCTTAGTTTTGAGCAATTCACACGCGCAGTATTATTGGCACAATCGGAAGTTGGGGCATTTTTAAAAGCCAAAGACCATGAACGGGCAGATTTACTTGAATATTTAACCAATTCGCAAATTTTTACCGAAGTCAGTAAACGTGCAGCCGTTAAATTTAGTGAAATTAAACAAAAGCGAACAGATCTTGAAAATGTCATGGGGCATGTGGTGCTCCTCAGCGATGAAGCACTAAAAGACTTAGAAACCCAACAACATGACCTAAGTCAACAATTAGCTTTGCTGACCCAAACCGAAAAACTGTATGAAAATGATGTGAAATGGCACAAAGATTGCCATGAACTCTATGCCAGCACCCAAGCTAAAAAAGAAATATATGATGTTCAAGTCGATGCCGATCTTAAACTCGCCTCTCAAAAACAATTGCTCAAACATTTAGATGAATTTCAAACCATCCGCGAGCAATTTGTCTTGCGTCAGCAAGCAGATACCGAGCTAAAAAATCTGAATCAGCAGCTTTTGAAATTTGAACCAAACTTGCAACAAGCGGAATACGCACAACAGCAAGCGATTAGTCAGCAACAGCAAGCGGAAAAAGACCTTCAGGCATGGCAGCAGCATGTTGAACAATTGAAACCACAACTTGAAATTGCGGCACAGTTACAACATGAAATTTCTAGCAAACTTCAACAATATACCGCTTTGGATGCTGCACAAAAATTATTTGCAGAGCAGCAAATTCAGCCTGTGCAAAATCATTTGAAGCAACTGACGACTCAACTTGCAACCGAGCAACAACAACAGCAACATTTACAACAGCAATTCAAACAGACTGCGGCATGGGCAAATTTTGATGATAATTTAGCCCTTACGTTGCAACGTCTGCAAGATTATTTGCAGCTTGAACAGCAACTACGTCAGCAAAACCCTACGCTGTTCCAATCTGCATTAGATACTTTAATTGAGCAACAACAACATACACAGCAACAACTGTTGGTTTGGGAAAAACAATATCAACATCCTGAACAACTTGAGCAGCAACTCACGGCAGAGCAACAGCAATTACAACATGCTTTAAAGAGTGTGCATGTTTTAGAGCGCTTGCGACAGGCACTTGAACAATGGCAACAACAGACCACCCTATTTGAGCAGTTACAACAGCGTCAGCAAGAAACTTTAAGTCTGCAACAGCAGACACAGACTCAAATTCAAACCCAACAGCAGCAAGTGCAAATTACTGAACAAGCCTTGCAACAATTACAGCAGATTTTTGAACAGCAGCGTTTATTGCAGCATCAAAGTGTGCAGGATTTACGTGCCCAATTAAAACCGAATGAAGCCTGTATGGTCTGCGGCAGCCATGAACATCCGTTTATTCAGCATGAAAATTTACTCAGTGACGCTTTAAACCAATTGCAGGATCAGCAATTGCAGCAGGCCAAAACTGAATTTGAGCATGCGCAAAAACAGCTACAACAATTGGAGCGTGCTCGCAGTCAATACGATGCAACTTATCATCAACAACAACAACGCAGTCTTGAACTGCAACAGCAACTTGAACAACAACAGACATTGGTGCAACAGCTTGCAACATCCTTATCTTTAGATTTGGATGCAGCGCTGCCTGTTGCAAAGCAAATTGAACACGTACAGCAACATTGGGCAACAACACATCAATCCACTCAACACTTGCAGCAGAGTATTCAACAAGCAAACGATACCCTGAAACAATGGCGCAATGCTGCACAGCAGGCAGAACAACTCAAATATGCTATTCAACAACGCCAAGACCTCGCTCAGCGTTTACAGCCTATTTTGTCGCTTTTAGATGCAGAACAAAGACACGCTTGGCTCAATCAACCGATTGAATACTATCAAAATGCCTTACAACAGTTAGAGCAACGTCATCACTTGCAGCAGCAGCAAGTTCAACTGAGCAAAACGATTGAACAACTGACTCAACAACAGCAGCAAGTGCAAGAAAAGTTGCTATTTTTACAACAGCAACATGCAGAGAAAACCCTACAACTGCAGCAGATTAAAACTGCAGGAAGTGAGCTGCGTGATCAAATTAAGCAGCTTACAAGAACTCATGCGGGATGTGAATATCAGACCTATCAAGAATGGCAGCAGGCTTTAGATCAGCAACAACAGCAACTCAATCTTGCACTTAGCACACAACGAACTGTACTTAATCAAGCAGAACAGGTGTTAAAAGACTTACAACTGCAAAAACATGGTTTGGATAGTAGAATTCAACAGCGCATGCAGCAACACACTGAATGTCAGCAACACATTGCAACGTGGCAAGCGACACACACGCATTTTCAAGCCAGCATCATTGATAAATGTTTACAGATTTCTTATGCCGAACATCAGCAAATACGCAACATGCTGCAGCAACAACAAAACAGTTTGGAGAGTGCTAAAACGGCTTGGCAAACATTGGAAGAGCAATATCAAAAACACTTAAAGCAACAGCCACAACTGAGTTTTGACGAGGTCACCACGCAACTGGCAGCGCTGCAAACAGACAAAGCCAAACAACAGCAAAACTATAATGAGATTGAGGCACAGCTACGCCTGAATAGCACCAATCAAGGGATTTTTGCTACCTATCAAACTCAAATTGAAAGTATCAAAGCTGAAGAATACCGCTGGGGACGTATTTACGATTTAATTGGGCATAAAGAAGGTACGAAATTTAAGAAAATTGCTCAAGAACATCACTTGGATATTTTGGTGGAATACGCCAATCAGCAATTGCTGCCACTGAGTTCGCGTTATCAGTTGCATCGTATTCCTGACAGTTTGGGGTTGGCGATTATTGATTTAGATATGAACAGTGAAATTCGCCCTGTTCTGTCTTTATCGGGTGGCGAAACCTTTTTGGTTTCTTTAGCTTTGGCACTGGCAATTGCCAATATGGCATCTGGCTCAATGAAACTGGAATCGCTATTTATTGATGAAGGCTTTGGCACTCTCGACCCGACTTCCTTGCACATGGTGATGAATGCCTTAGACCATCTGCAAAGTCAGGGACGTAAAGTGGTGCTGATTTCGCATATTCAGGAAATGCACGAACGAATTCCTGTGCAAATTCAAGTCAAACCAGTGGGTGCAGGGGCAAGTGAAGTCAATGTGGTGGGTTAAAGCCAATACTGCCTAAAATCTGAAGATTATTTGTCGATTGAAGAATTATTGAGATGACTGTGAGATTTCAGATTTTAGGCTTCCATGAAGTTGTATTGAATTTATTTTAAAATCACACACACTTTAAGTACTTAATTTTATGGATATAAAAACGATTATTCTCTTTGCTGTATTGCCCAGTTTAAGTATTATTTTTCTCACATGGTTAATACGTTTCCCTAAACCTTGGGTTTTTAAAGCGGTTTTAATTTTTGAAATCATTCTCACCGTCTGCACTTTAGTCATTGAGTTGGATGCAAGAAAAACACCTGGAAATAGCGGTTGGACCATCATTTTCACAGGCTTCTTTCAGTTCTGTTTTTTGCTATTTTTACTGATTGCCCGTATTCGAATCTGGATAGAAAATAAATCTTGAATGTCTACTTCACCTATTTACTGGACGGGAGTGGCGCTTTCTAAAAATAGTGAAAGTTATTAAAAATAATCTACACAAGCCAAAACTTTGACAGCTTTACAGCATACATAACTAAAAAAGCCTCGACATCCTGTCGAGGCTTTCTAGATTCAGTTTTTGGTATAACTCCTGTCGTACCAAGCACTTCCGTGTTGTTCTATTTCTTATTCTTCTTATTTAGGAAACTCCCTGTTTCCCGATAAGTTCATATTAAGAAAATCCAACCTTCAGCACTAGCCGCAAATTTCCGCATTTCATGTCAGCCAAAACGTACAAGATAATGTTTGCAAAATCTTGGCAGATTCTTTGTTCATCTAGCAATTAAGCCTTGGAATAGTCACGTGCGCCAAACAATGCTGTACCAATCCGTACCATAGTTGAACCTGCTGCAATTGCGGCATTTAAATCGCCCGACATCCCCATACTCAAAGTATCCCAATCTTCAGGTTGTGCATGTTGTGCTTTCACTGCATCAAACAATTGTTTGGCATCTTGAAAAGCTTGAGGATGGTCAGGTGCAGGAATCACCATCAAACCGCGTAGTTTTAAATGCGGTAATTGGCTGATCTGTCGGACTAATTCTGCAACTTCGCTCGGCTGACAACCATCCTTCGTGTCTTGCGCATCAATATTTACTTGTAAACAAATATTCAGGGGCACTTGTTGAGCATCGCGCTGATTCGATAAACGCTCGGCAATAATCAAACGATCTACCCCATGCACCCATGCAAATTTTTCTGCCAAATGTTTGGTTTTATTGCGCTGCACATGCCCAATAAAGTGCCATTCAATTTCTAAATCACTCAGGGCCTGCATTTTATCCAAAGCTTCTTGCAAATAATTTTCGCCAAAAGCGCGCTGCCCTGTCGCATACATTTCACGCAAGGCTTCACTCGGATGAGTCTTAGACACTGCCAACAATTGCACCGTATTTGGCTCGCGCTGTGCCAACTGGCATGCCTGTTGAATTTGTTGCAAAACCTGAGTGCGCATAAGCTGCAGATTATTCATTGATGCATTTCTCATTTCATTCATCTTTTTTTACCTTGTCCAGCAACTAACAGTTGGTTAAGCTGATGGAAAGCCGTATTATTCTATCAAAATAATTAAGATTTAATTGATCTCGGGGACTTTCATGGATATTACAGAATTATTGGCGTTCTCCGCTAAAAACGGCGCTTCGGATTTACACTTATCTGCGGGCATGCCACCACTGATTCGTGTGGATGGTGAAGTTCGTCGAATTAACTTACCAGCATTAGAACATAAAGAAGTACACAAATTAGTGTACGACATTATGAATGATAAACAACGTCGTGATTATGAAGAAAATCTAGAAACGGACTTTTCTTTTGAAGTCCCAGGCGTGGCTCGTTTCCGTGTGAACGCATTTAACCAAAACCGTGGTGCAGGTGCAGTATTCCGTACCATTCCTTCTAAAGTTTTGACCCTTGAAGATTTAGGCATGGGACAAATCTTTAAAGATATTTGTGAATATCCACGTGGTTTGGTATTGGTGACAGGCCCAACGGGTTCAGGTAAATCAACCACACTTGCCGCGATGATTGACTTTATTAATGACAATCGCTACGACCATATTCTGACCGTCGAAGACCCAATCGAATTTGTACACCAATCTAAAAAATGTTTGGTTAACCAACGAGAAGTAAACCGTGATACGCATGGCTTTAACGAAGCATTACGTTCGGCACTGCGTGAAGACCCTGACATTATTCTAGTGGGTGAGATGCGTGACTTAGAAACCATTCGTTTGGCACTGACTGCTGCTGAAACGGGTCACTTGGTATTTGGTACGCTACACACCACCTCTGCAGCAAAAACCATTGACCGTGTGATTGACGTATTCCCTGCCGAAGAAAAAGACATGGTACGTGCCATGTTGTCTGAATCTTTACAAGCCGTCATTTCACAATCCCTGCTCAAGAAAAATGGTGGTGGTCGTGTAGCTGCGCATGAAATCATGATTGGTATTCCTGCAGTGCGTAACCTGATTCGTGAAAACAAAGTAGCTCAAATGTACTCGGCAATTCAGACTGGTGCCAACTACGGTATGACCACCCTTGACCAGAGTTTGAAAAACTTGGTATCGCGCGGTGTGATTAGCCCACAAACGGCTCGTACGGTTGCAAAACAGCCTGAATCATTCTTATAAGTTTAAAATTCGAGATACGCGATGGACTTTAATGATTTACTGAATTTAATGATTCAGCAAAAAGCGTCTGACTTGTTTATTACAGCCGATGTTGAACCTTCCATGAAAATTCATGGACAAATTGTGCCTGTAGCCAAAAGTAAACTTACAGGTGAAATTGTCGGTCAGCTGCTTAACTCAATTATGAGTGAAAAACAGCGCAAGGAATTTGCCGAAACCCGTGAATGTAACTTTGCGATTACCAACCGTGAAAAAACAGCACGTTTCCGTGTCAGCGCATTCCAACAACGTGATGAGCCGGGCATGGTACTCCGTCGGATTGAAACCAAAATCCCGACCATGGATGACTTGAAACTGCCACCTATTCTCAAAGATTTGGCGATGACCAAACGTGGCATCATCATTTTTGTAGGTGCGACAGGTACAGGTAAATCGACCTCTTTAGCGTCTATTATTGGTTACCGCAACCAAAATTCCAAAGGTCATATCATTACCATTGAAGACCCGATTGAATTTGTGCATGAACATGCAGGCTGTATTATTACCCAGCGTGAAGTCGGGATTGATACCGACTCCTTTGAAATCGCATTAAAAAATACCTTGCGTCAAGCGCCTGATGTAATTCTGATTGGTGAGATTCGTTCCCGCGAAACCATGGATTATGCAATTGCCTTTGCCGAAACAGGTCACTTGGTATTTGCCACCCTACACGCCAACAACGCTAACCAAGCAATTGACCGTATTATTCACTTCTTTGAAGCAGACCGTCATAACCAGTTGTTCATGGATTTATCGCTAAACCTGAAAGCGATTGTGGCACAGCAGTTAATTCCAACCATTGATGGCAACTCACGTCGTGCTGCGATTGAAATTTTAATTAACTCACCACTGATTGCAGATTTAATCCGTAAAGGTGATGTGCACGAAATTAAAGACCTGATGAAGCGTTCACGTGAGTTGGGTATGCAAACCTTTGACCAAGCTTTATACGACCTCTATAAAGCCAAGCAAATTAGCTACAAAGATGCACTTAAACACGCCGACTCGCCAAACGATTTGCGTCTACAAATCAAACTTGCAGAAGAAGGTGGCGAGCGCTTGTTACATGCAACTTCGAATATTACCTTCGATGGGCAATAACTTCGCAACAATGCTTAAACACAAACAAAATAGGCTTCCATACGGAAGCCTATTTTTTATGCTTACAGCAAATTATTTCTTGCGTAAGGCTTCACGACATTCTGGCGCATCACAATAACCATATAAATTCAGCGAGTGCCCTGTGAGCTCAAAACCAAATTTCTCTGCCACATCATGCTGTTCTTTTTCAATGGTATCGTTAATAAATTCAACCACTTTGCTACAGTTCAAGCAAACCAAGTGGTCGTGGTGATCTTCCTGCATAATTTCAAACACAGAATGATTGTTCTCAAAATTATGACGCTCAATAATGCCTGCAGCTTCAAACTGTGTTAACACACGATACACAGTTGCTAAACCCACATCTTCACCCTGATCGAGTAAAGTTTTGTAGATATCTTCTGCACTTAAATGATGTTGTTTTGAATTTTCTAATAATTCTAAGATTTTAATTCGTGGAAGGGTAACTTTAAGTCCAGCTTTGCGTAATTCTTGATTTGAAATAGGCATGAAAAAAGGTCTCTCAACAAAATTAAAGTTGGAATATGCAACAAAGTTAAGATGCAGTATGATCTAACACTGGATCAAGATCAAATGCATCATAATTAATTTGGGATAGTGTAGCAAAATGCAAAAAATCATGTTGACGTTATTGGTCACTTCACTGCTCGCAGGCTGTTCGACCTTGGGCGTTTATAAAGTCGATATTCCACAGGGTACACCTTTAACCCAAGCTCAAGCGTCTAAAGTCCAAGTCGGTATGAGTCATCAACAAGTCCGCTTTTTGCTGGGCAGTCCTACCATCGCCGACCCGATGAATCCATTACGTTGGGACTACATTTACAACTATATCCCAGGAACTTATGCTAAAAAAGCCAAGATCCCTGCCGCGCATGGTCAGCATTTGAAAATCTTTTTCAATCAAAATGGTATTGTAGAAAAAGTTGAAGGATTGGAAACGATTCCAGAATCTCAACCAGGCCTACCAGGATCGAAAGAAGCGATTCTCAACGCGCCACCACTATAGCCGCTTTAGAATAAAAAGAAACCCCTCACTGAAATTCATCTGAGGGGTTTTTTAAATCATTGCAATTGTCTCAAGCGATTGCTTTTGGCATAACGCCCTACTGGGTTCTTTGCGGCACGTTTACGACGAATATCTTTCGGGTTAATGGTCAAAGCACGATAAATCTCAACCCTATCACCTGCTTGTAATACATGCTGCGGCTCAACCCGTACACCAAAAATACCCAGCATCAACGGTTCAGGTAAAGTCGTTGCTGTCACAAGTCCACTCTGCTGAATTGCATCCAGTACAGTCATGCCCTGCTGAAATGCGACAGCCACATGCCATTGTTGTTCGGGTGTGGCATACGCCACCCAAACCTGCGCCATTTGACTCATGCGATCCACTGTCCAATTAACGCCACCATCGCCACTACGATAGATACAGGTAACACCACACGTACCGCAATACGCCAAATGTTATAAAAGGCTTCACTGCTAAAGTTCATGGCTTTACGCAAATGGCTGATTTTCATAATCCAGCCTGCAAAAATTGCGTAAATCAAACAAATAACTAAGCCCCAAAGCAATAAGGCAAAATTAAATACAGGACCAATGGCAGGAATTGCCCAAACCAAAGTTGCTGCAATCAATACAATCCACTGAATCGCAACCGCCATTTGACGTTGTGCCAATTGTTCACGTGCCAATTGCAATAGAACCGCTGCTGCTGCAACAGTTGCCACCACCAAAGCCAACGCTGGAATTTGTGCTTGCACGGCAAAGAATGCAAAAGCAACGACTGCCAATAGCTGTGCAATCCAAATTGGCAATACCGTTGAAGTTGCTGCAGATTGTTGCTGTACTTGCGGCAAACTAGTTTGCCAGTACAAGCCCATGCCTAAACCACTGGCCACCAAAGCCAAAACGGTTGCACTGCCCCATTCGCTAAACTCAATTGAGGTGACTTGCCATGCAGGGAGTTCTGAACCCATCACCATCGATAAAACCAAAGCCGCCACAACAGCAACAGCGGTACATAGCAATAAAATTTGACGCGGCACTAATGACAATGCCAGTGCGAAAATAGCCACAATCACAAACAAGACATGACTAGCCAAGTCTGCAGCGGCATATTGATTTAAAATTTGCGCAGCATTAGACAACAAACCGCCTGCTAAAAATGGAATGAACACCACTGCAAGCCAGCCCACCAAACGCCATTTTTGAGAAGCATCGGCATCACGGGTTAAACTTAAAAGTGCTTGTAATGCTGTCGTTTTTGAGCGTTTGGCTAAGGCAATTTCCAAATAAGTAATCGGTAATGCCAAAATCAGCATGGTTGCTAACCACAACAACCAAAAGTCGAGCTGACGCTCAACCTGAATACCTGTCATTGGTGCGAGTGTGGCAATAATAATGAATGATAAACCAAATGCCATCAGCGGCGATAACCATCGTGACATAGCATTGTCCTGCATGACGCTGTCCTAATAAAAATCTACGGCTATTTTGCCTTTGTCATCAAGGAAAAGCAAAACCTCAAAAAAGAAAAAGCAAACTATCGTTAGATAGCTTGCTGCGCAAATTTATAATTTTTATTCTTTCATTTTTATGGCTTCAGACTTATGAGAAGAAACGAGCGAACCAGCCTTTACCTTTCTTCTTCTCATTTTCCTTAATAATACCCATCATATTCTCTTTCACTGCACCGACATAATCGGCGTCATCGTGTTGAATATGATTAATTAACCATTTTGATAAAACTTCATGCAATTCGCCTTCAATGGATTGTCCCATTTCAAAACGATCACGATAAAACTCAATTTTTTTAATGAATAAATCATGTACACGTTTATGTGGTACGCGGTATTTATAACCCGCTTCTTCTTGTAATGATTCTTCAAACGTAAAATGCGACTGGGTGTAATCAATAATATTATCTAAAATCTGCTTTACACGTGCTCGATCTGTACCATCGCTAATTTCAACAATTTCATTAATATAATCGAGGATACGTTTATGCTGATCGTCAATCACATCGATACCAGTGTTGTATTCTGGAACCCATTTCATCTTCATACGACCACCTTACAGAAATAAATGATTAATCACATTGCGGAATGGTAGCCGTATTTCCCATAAATAAAAATGAAGCGAATTGGTAGGGATTGGTTTAAATCGCACAAAAACAACACAAGACATTGATTTAAATAAATTTTAACAAAAATACCCGACTAAAAGAATCAATTATTAATTAACCAATTTATACATTTTCATTCTTGATTTAATTGAATTGTACAATAATAAAATGAATATTTTTCAACCACACATACCCGTATAAATTAGTATTGATCCGCTTTGGTGATCCGTCTTAATTCAGGATTTAAACGCTCACGTTCCAAACGCGCAATATGTGTCATTTGGGTTTTAATTGGGCGTCCATGTTGAAATAAAATCATTTCACCTGGCTGAAATGCTGTCCATGTTTCATTTTGAGTCAAGGGTTCAGTGGTAATCACTGCCACACAATCCTCTGCTGTAGTAACTTGGCTAAAATCGACCTCAACATCTAAATCAATTAATTGTGCAGGTTGAAATGGATAAGCACGCACCAACCAATGTAATTTGGTCACCGCATAACTAAATAATGCCTGACCATTGGACAAACAAAAATTAAAAGTGCCATGTTCTGCAATTTTAGGAGAAATTTCGGCTAACAAGTCAAAAATTTGCGTCAGGCTAGGCTCATCATAACCAAAACGATTTACCAATTGATCTAACAAATAACAAAATGCACGTTCACTGTCGGTATTACCCACTGGGGTAAAACGACCTGATAAACGTGGATGAAAGTCATGTAAATCACCATTATGGGCAAAAATCCATTGGCGTCCCCACAACTCACGACTAAACGGATGCGAATTTTCTAAATTAATTTTGCCTTGTGTCGCTTTACGAATATGGGCAATCACATTACGCGATTTAATGGGATAGTTGCGGATCAATTCTGCAATGGGTGATTCCACTGCAGACTGGTTATCGACAAATAAACGGCAAGCTTTATCTTCAAAAAAAGCAATGCCAAAGCCATCAGAATGATCTGAGGTGATTCCTGCGCGCTGCGAAAATCCCCGAAATGAAAAGGTAATATCGGTAGGTGTCGCACAATTCATTCCAAGCAACTGACACATAAGGCCTTATCTTTATACAAATAATGAAATTATCTGATTATTGTGCATCAGCCATGTGGATAATTCAAATCTGAAAAATATAAATAGATTTCTACAGTACCACTTCATAGATATGCAGTGCTGTAGAAATCTCTGCTTAATTATTCTAGTTAAGATGCTTTCACTTTCTTTTGGCGAATAAAATGTTTCGCCATTTGTTTCACATCTAACAAAACAAAATAATCTAGACAGTTAAACTCACGGTCATAAAATGCTTGCTCAGACAGCTTAGCATTCATTTTCAGATAAACATCAAACAGTTTAGGTATTCGTTCATCTTGGCTAAAGCTATGACTTGGACAACTTGGCTCAAACGGCTGCTGTGACTGAATATCGCAGCGTTGATTTTCTGCCAATTGTTGAATCGCTTGATGGGTATGATACGCGCGTGCTTCATTACCTTCCAAACGAATACTGACACAGCCAATCATGTGTTTGGCACGCATTTCCCATAACACTTTAGGCACTAAATTCAGCCATAAAATAGAGAGTGTTTTGCCTGAACGATAACGTGGATGCACACAAGTACGCCCCATTTCGACAATATTCGAGAGATGCCCTAACTCATCTATAATTTTAAACTCGTGCGCACTATAACTGTTGGCTAGCTCATGCCCTTGCCAAAGTTTTAAACGAGTATAAGCAACAATTTCACCCGTAGATTTATCTCTGAGTACGGCGTGTTCACAGCCAAAATCGTACAAGTCCTGATCTAAACCCGATTCAAATTCAATGCCAAATTGCTTGGAAAATTGCTGTGCACGAAAGCGCTGTACTTCTTGTAGTTGCTTTAAATTTTCAACCCATTCAAACGCATATTGCGTAGCTTTGCTGTTTTTTTTCTGTGCTTTACCCACTTTAACCATAGGAAAGCTAAACTGCTGACGATACTGATTTAATTTTTGTAGCATCATAGATACCTCATGTTTTCTCCTACACTAGGACAGCAGCATGACACTATGATGACCGCGATTTTAGCGACTACAATTTTAAGATTGCAGGATAGGTGCAAAGCAATTTCAAGGATGCTGAATCAACAAAATTTCAGTTTCTTGCCGTAAATTTGACATAAAAAAGAGCTTCAATTGTGAAGCTCTTTTAGGGATCATCTTATAGAGTTTTATTTACGCGTTTGGACACGGTTGGTAATTAATGTTCCCACACCATGATCAGTAAAGATTTCCAATAAAGTAGCATGTGGCACACGACCATCTACAATATGTGCACTGATTACACCGCCTTTAACTGCATCCAATGCACAACCCACTTTTGGAATCATGCCACCGTAAATCACGCCTGTATCAATTAAACGATCTACTTCCTGCGTAGTCAAACCAGTTAACAGGTTTTTATTTTCGTCTAATACACCCGTAATATTGGTCAGCAAAATTAACTTTTCCGCACCCAATGCTTCGGCAACTTTACCTGCGACTAAATCGGCATTAATGTTATAGGTATTGCCTGCATCATCGACACCTAAAGGTGCAATCACTGGAATAAAGTCGCTGCTGGTAAACATTTCCAACACGTCGGTTTTGACACCCACCACTTCACCCACCAAACCAAGGTCAATTTGTTGTACTTCGCCTGTTTCAGTAGTTTTTTGCATCAATAATTTTTGTGCGCGAATCAAGTTACCATCTTTACCCGTCAAACCAATGGCACGACCGCCATGTTGGTTAATCAGATTGACGATAGATTTGTTGACGCTACCACCCAAGACCATTTCTACGACTTCCATAGTCGTAGGATCGGTGACACGCATGCCATCAATACGGTCAGACTCACGTCCCAATTGCTTGAGCATAGAATCCACTTGTGGACCACCGCCATGCACCACAATCGGGTTTAAGCCTACAGTCTTTAACAACACGATATCACGAGCAAAAGAACTTTCCAGCTCAGGATCGGTCATGGCATTGCCGCCATATTTCACAACAAGGGTCTTGCCCGCAAAACGTTGAATATACGGCAAAGCTTCAGTCAAAATTTGCGCTTTGTCGATACCAGTCTGTTGATGTGGCATTCGCCTCTCCTTATTGAGCATCTAAAATGTCTTGGGCGATTTCAGGGTATCGCTCACTTAACATGGAAACAAATGTATCGCGAATATCATTCAGTCGTGATGGATTATCGGCATCAAAACGCACCGTAAAATATTCGCCTGTATTGGATGCTCGAATAATGCCAAATCCATCTTCAAAATCAAGTCTTACACCATCTATTTTACTTAATTCTGCACCACTGCGATGGCTAGAACTTTCAACATCATTTAAAACCGCACTCGGTTCAATATTCCGTGTGCTGATATACGTGTCTTCAGTGCAGCAACGCTCAGGGTATTTCTGCATCAATGCCGAAAGGCTGCTGTAATTACTGTGGCTTAAATATTCCAACACACGCAGCGCTGCGTAAATACCATCGTCATAGCCAAAACCACGTCCATCATTGAATACATAATGTCCTGCGTATTCGCCACCGAACACTGCCTTGCCTTGCGACTGCGCCAAATAACGCCGCAAGAAGGTACTGCCCGTGCGAATCATCACCGCTTCGCCACCCAAATCACGCACGGTATTGCGCACCATAGTGGAGCATTTTACATCAAACACCACTTGATGCTGAGGATGAGTTTTTAAACACATTTCTGCAAATAAAGACAGCAAACGATCTGCTGAAAGCACATTGGCATGTTCATCCAAGAGGACGACACGATCACCATCGCCATCTAAAGCAATGCCAATGTCCGCCTGATGTTCACGCACCGCAGCTTTTAAATGTTGTAAGTGTTTTTCTTGTGATGGATCGGGTGCATGTTCTGGAAAATGACCATTGGCTTCGCAGCGTAAAGCAATCACCTCACAGCCCATTTTTTGCAAAACCAAAGCAGCGCAATGACCTGCCGAACCATACATCCCATCTAAAACCACTTTAAAAGTGCCCGCCAGTTGAATATCGTTCAACATTGCCTGCTGATATTGCTGACACGCATCTTCAATAAATTCATGTGAAATATTGGTGGCGTGTTGTGAGGCGATGGATGGTGCTGCATCGGTATTTAAATAATATGGCGCTGCATCGTGTGCCACGTGTTGAATCATTTCAGGGGTTGGCGGTTCGCCCTGCACAATCCATTTAATGCCGTTGTCTGATTTTGGATTATGACTGGCCGTAAGCATAATGCCATTGCCTGCCGTGTGTCGTGCCATAAAATACAACATCGGGCTAGAACAACAACCCACCATCGTCACTTGAAATTGATGGGCAAGAAAGACTTGGCGCATAATTTCAGCATAAGCGGGGCTATTTAAACGCGCATCATAACCAATACTAATTTGAGTTTGCTTTTCTTGTTGATATTGTTGCACCAATCCTTGTGCAATGGCGTGTACCAATTTCGCGGTCAGCACAGTTTCTTTGCCACGAATGTCGTAAGCGCGAAAAATATGCTGAGGAAAAAGTGTTTGTGGATTGTTCATAGGCTTACAACTACAAAGATGAGCCAACATAAAGTGAATAAATCTTGGCTCGAGATATTTTGAAAATTCTAATTAGATTTTTTAATAGATGTGCAATGGTCTCATCAGAGCTAGTGATTTACTTGTCATTATTAGTACATCTTTCGTTACTTTTCAAGAATTGTTGGTAAAGTTTCAGATAAAACTTTACCAAACGATATAGGCTGAAACCTAAGTAACTTAGTTTTTGCCCGTATGCCCAAAACCACCTGCACCACGTTCGGTGGCAACAAATTCATCTACTTGTTCAAACTTGGCCTGTACCACAGGAACCAAAACGTATTGCGCTAAACGCTCACCAGGTTCTAAGCTAAATGCTGTTTGGCTACGGTTCCACACCGAAACCATCAATTCACCCTGATAATCTGAATCAATCAAACCCACCAAGTTCCCCAACACGATGCCATGTTTGTGACCCAAGCCTGAACGCGGCAAAATCATGCCTGCAAAACCTGTATCTTGAATATAAATCGCTAAACCTGTTTTGACCAAGACTGTTTGACCCGGCTCAATCACGGTGCTGCTGTCTACACAAGCACGTAAGTCCAAACCTGCCGAACCTGCGGTTGCATAAGTTGGCATTGGCCATTCTGTGCCTAAACGTGAATCTAAGACTTTAACTTGAACTTTCATGAAGTTTATCCTGTTTTTAAATTTTCAATTTTCTTTCGATTTTCGATGTGCCATTTGATGCTGTACTTGCATCAATGCCCTAAGTATTTTCAAAAAATTAGCGCTTGATTAAGGCACGTAAATTTTCCAAATAATGCTGTGCCTGTAATTTCGGATCGACATCACCGGCTAACTTTTTCTTACGTCCGAGCCATTCCAATTCATCTTGTGGTAATTCATCCAAAAAACGACTTGGGGTCATTTGTTTCATTTGCCCGCCCGCTTTGCGCTGCTCTGCCAAAGTAATGGTTAAGCCCTGACGTGCACGAGTAATCCCCACGTACATCAAACGGCGTTCTTCCTCGACAGTATCTGCCACAATTGAGTTTTTATGCGGTAAAAGCTCTTCTTCCAAACCAATCAAATACACGTACGGAAATTCCAAGCCTTTGGACGCATGCAGGGTGAGTAAATTGACTTTATCAGTGTCTTCTTCTTCCTGTTGCTGTTCGAGCATATCGAGCAGCACCATTTTACGAATCACGCTTTCAATATTCTTTTCATCGACATCTTCAGCACGATTAATCAAACTTTGGATGCTGCTATATAGAACTTCGATATTATCTAGCTTGGTTTTTTCCTGCGCAGGGGTAGCTGCTTGCTCTTTAATGTAGTCGATATAACCTGCTTCGAGCATCATTTGACGGATGATTGGCACAGGTTCATCATCTTCCAATAAGTTACGCGTAAAATTGCTAATAAAATCTGAAAACTCTGCCAACTGCGTCGTGGCTTTTTTCGGAATTGCCATGGTTAGGCGCTGATCACCTGCAGCAGCCAATAATGACAAATGGTTTTCCTGTGCAAACAGCCCTAGTTTTTCCAAAGTCACAGGACCAATCGCGCGTTTAGGCGTGTTAATAATGCGTAAGAATGCGCTGTCATCTTCAGGGTTAATAATCAGACGCAAATAACTCATGATGTCTTTGATTTCAGCACGTGCGAAGAATGACTGCCCCCCCGAAAGCTTGTAAGGAATTTGCATTTGACGTAATTGGGTTTCCAGAATACGTGCCTGAAAGTTCCCTCGGTACAAAATTGCATAATCTTTCCAGCTTTTACCATTCATCAGTTTATGCGTGAGTAAGTCTTTAACCACGCGTTCTGATTCATCATCATCATTGCGGCATGTAATTACCCGAATCACTTCACCATGACCTTTATCTGACCACAGTTTTTTGTCAAAAATATGTGGATTATTGCCAATGACGGTGTTGGCCGCTTTTAAAATGCGACTGGTCGAGCGATAGTTTTGCTCAAGTTTAATCACTTTTAAATTCGGGAAATCATCTTTCAGCAAGGCCATATTTTCAGGCTTCGCACCGCGCCAAGCGTAAATCGATTGGTCGTCGTCACCTACCGCAGTGAACTGCCCCATCACGCCCACCAGCAATTTCACCAAGATATATTGTGCGGTGTTGGTGTCCTGATACTCATCGACCAATAAATAACGAACACGGTTTTGCCACTTGTCACGCACTTCGGCATTTTCTTGCAAAAGTCGTGTCGGCATTACAATTAAATCATCAAAATCTACCGCGTTATAGGCACGTAAATTACGTTCATAAAGTTGATATAAATGTGCAAACTGGATGTCTTCTGGCGTTTCGCAGGTGGTATGCGCCTGCTCTGGTGCAATCAGATCATTTTTCCAGTCTGAAATCATCTTCATGGCTTTGGCAATCAATTCTTTGCTTTCTGCACCCGACAAATTATCGCGGTGCATTAAATCCATCAGAATACGTTTGCAGTCATCGGCATCTAAAATAGAGAAGTTGGCTTTTAACGGCGTGTGTTTTAATTCATGACGTAATAAATTCAGACCAAAGGTGTGGAAAGTCGAAACCGATAATCCTTTAGCTTCTTCACGTGACAACAATTTGGTCACACGCTCTTTCATTTCTCGTGCTGCTTTGTTGGTAAAAGTCATCGCTGTAATACGATGCGCAGGAATCCCGCAATGCTTAACCAAATAGGCAATTTTTCGGGTAATCACCGAAGTTTTGCCTGAACCTGCACCTGCAAGCACTAACAAGGGTCCTTGAGTGTATTTCATCGCTTCAAGTTGCTTGTCGTTTAACTGACTTGCCAGTGTCATAGTATTTCCTCTATTTCGGTTCGAGCTCGATTATAGTCATCTCCGCCAAAGATGACTAATCTAAAATGCTACTTTAGACGTCATTGTCTATTTGCTGAGTAGACCCTAGAAATTGCTTGCATAAAAAAACCGCCCGAAGGCGGTTCTTTACAATCTATACAATGCCAGATTATTGGATTGCATAAATGCTGATTTCTACACGACGGTTTTGCTCACGACCTTCTGCAGTAGCATTCGATGCGATTGGGTTTGCAGCACCGTGACCTTGTGCATTAATACGTGAAGTTGATACACCACGGCTAGCCAAGTAGTTTGCAACCGATTGTGCACGTGCTTGTGACAATGGAATGTTGATTGCGTCGTTACCAGTGCTGTCAGTAAAACCTGTTACCAAAATACCGCTCTTGTTATCTTGGGTTAGCGTTTGCGCTACTTTGTCCAAGGTAGAATAGAAGTTTGGTTTGATGTTTGATTTGTTCGTATCAAACGTGATGTTACCCGGCATGATCAAGCCAACAGAACCATCGGCATTACGGTTTACTTCTACGCCTGTACCAGCCATTTGTTGACGAAGTTGTTTTTCTTTATTGTCAAGATAAACACCCGCAGCAGCACCCACTACAGCACCAATTGCTGCAGCACGGTTGTTTTGTGCACTTGTATTTGCGTTACTTTTAGAGACCCCATAACCTGCAGCAGCACCAATTACTGTGCCTAACGCAGTTTTGTCATATTCCATACCACCAAGGTTGTTACCAGTCGTTTGACAACCAGTTAAAACCATTGCCCCTACGACTGCTGCCGAAATTGCTAATGCACGCATGGCATGCCTCCTTACTTGTGTTTTGTTGTATATGCTGAATATTGAATGAAAAAATATACTTAGACCATTGATTTTTTGTTAATAAAAAAACTTTTACTTACAAATATACATGATCATGTACAAATCTTGGTATAACTTCATCACAATTTCTACACACTTTCACTTCAACACTTTTTTATTTTAAAAACAACATTTATATTGGAGTCATCTATAAACACGTGACGCATTGGACGATTTATCTTCAGGATTGATTTATATGTCATCGCAAGCAAAGAAACACCCTTTATTAAAAAAAATCACAAAAGGTCTCACCGTGGGTACAGTCATCACTGGCAGTACATTTTTTCACGGCCCTCCTGTGTTGGCTTTGGGCTTAACCAAACTGTTAAAGCAGTCACGTAAGGTCGATGAAACCAATATTCAAATTACCAACAGTTGGCTCAGTGTAAACAACTGGCTGATTGATCATGTATTACCCAATACCCAATGGGATATCAGCATTGATGAAGATTTGCAACTGAGCATGCAAGGTCGTTATCTCATGACCTGTAACCATCAAAGTTGGGTCGATACCACAGTAAATCAGTATTTTGGCTTAACCCGTATGCCATTGACCCGCTTTTTTACCAAGTGGGAACTGATCTTTATTCCCTTTGTAGGACAAGCCTTTAAAATTTTAGGCTTCCCAATGATGAAGCGTCACAGCAAAGCACAAATTGCCAAAAAACCTGAGCTGAAAGACCACGATATGGAAGAAGCGCGTAAAGCCTGCCAACAGTTATTAAGTCAGCCCTTTACCCTGCTGAATTATTTAGAAGGCACACGCTTTACCCAAGAAAAACATGATCAACAACAATCGCCTTATCAACATTTATTAAAGCCAAAAGCTGGTGGTTTAGCTTTGGCATTGAATATTTTGGGTGATCAAATTGATGCCTTGGTAGATATGACCATTGTGTACCCAGATGGCGTGCCGGGCTATAGCGAGTTTTGGTTAGGTGAGGTGCCGCGCATTGCGGTGAATTTACGCAAAATTAATATTCCAGATTGGGTGTTGGGCGGCAATTACGAAGATGATGCTGAATATCGTGAGCGTTTTCAGCAATGGGTGCATGAACTGTGGCTGGAAAAAGATCAATTGATTGAAAGCATGCAACAAAAACTTGCAGCTCCGACTGCATAACCATTCAGGTACGCCATGAAAAAGTCTGAAGAACCTGTCATCAAATCCTCTTTTCATCCCCTGCGTAAAGATTCATGGGGATGGAAAATTGCCTTGGCTTATGACTTGTTTTTGATGGGTTTAATCATCTTTAACTTGTTCTGTTTAAGTGCCAATGCCATTTTAATGAGTGATTTTGGCGAATGGTTGTTCGATTTTATTCGTCTACCTGAAATTTTACAGTTTTATCGAACAGAATTGCGCCCTTGGGTGGTGATTACCGAAGGCTGGTTTACCACGTTTTTAATTGTAGAGTTGGGCGTGCGTTGGGGTATTGCAATTATTTTCAAACATCATCAGCGTTGGTGGTTTTTCCCGTTTATTCACTGGTATGAAATTCTTGCAATTATTCCGCAATTGCGTTTTTTACGTTTATTACGTGCCATCGCGATTGGTTACAACCTGCATAGCCATGGCTATAAAGTCATTCCAGACAGTTGGTATAAACGCGGCAACTTTTACTACAACTTGCTAATGGAAGAACTGAGTAGCCGTGTGGTGCTCACGGTACTTAATGGTGTGCAACGTGAATTGACCACCAGTACCACTCACAAACAATTTATTGATGATTTGGTCGAGCATCATCGTCAATTACTCGCGATTGCCCTAGCCGATATTTTGCAGGAATCCTTAGGCAAAGAATTACAAATGCAGCGTCACATGATTGCGAAAAATGTCGGGTTGGTGGTGAATCAAGCCATTGAAGATACGCCTGAACTGACGCAATTGCTGCGCCTGATTCCATTGGTCGGTGGACGTATTGAACAGCAAATTCAAAGTATCGGACAACGATTGGGCGAAAATATCACCCAAGGTTTAATTGAACCTTTTGCACAGCAGCATCAACAAGTACAAAATCCAACTTATCAAATGATTGCTGAAAAAATTAGTCAGATTGAGATTGAACATAATCAGCATATTGATAAATTAGTGGAATCAGCGATATTTGAAAGTTTAGAAGCAATTCGCAAACAAGTAAAAGTTAAACAATGGCAACAAATTTTAAATGAAGGACAACAACACGATATTTCATAAAGGTCTTTCGATAATTTTAGCTAAAACAATGTGAAATATTTTTAGTAACTGAACTAGAGAATTCACCCAATTTGTTCTAGGATTTGCTCTATTTATAAGATGACTTCAACAACCAGCAAAGTTAGAAGTGTTAAGGAATTATTATGGCTGACATACGGATAAAAGGCAGATTGGTCAATGCGATTCGCATTAGCTTAGACACCAATGATCATGATGCGATCCGCCAGCAACTAAGCCCAATGTTGCAAAAATCATTTCCACCAGGGGTTTTGGTGGTCATTGAAAGTTCAGTCGAACAAGAATTGATTGCGCTAATTCAATTGCTAATTAGCCTAGAAGCACAGCCAATTGCTGTGACTGAAGGCATTATGGCAGATCAGGCACGTGCTATTCAGTTCCCTGTCATCCCGCAAGACCGTCCATTGCAGGAAGTGAAAGCCACCAAAGAACAAGTGGTTGAAGTAAAACCTGAACCTGCGGCAGAACAGCAACAGACGGAAAATCAAGTTGCTGAAACTGCACCTGCTGTAGCGCATATTACGTCTTATCACGATGAAATTTTGCGTACAGGTCAATGCTTGGTACAACATCAGGGCGACATTATTTTAACCGCAGGCATCAACAGCGGTTCTGAAGTGATTGCTTCAGGAAATATACATATTTATGGTAGTGTACGTGGTAGAGTCATTGCCGGCGCGGGCGGGAATATTGCGGCACGAATTTTCTGTCATTCCCTAGAAGCAGAATTGGTATCTATTGCAGGCACGTATTGCGTGGCGGACGATATTCCTCAGCATGTGACTAAAAAACCTGTGCATATTTACTTAAATGATAACCAAGAGCTTGTATTTGAAGCTCTACAATTTTAATGTATAAATAATCACCAAAAATCCCCGAAAAAATATAGGGGAATTTAAACCATAACAGGAGTGGATTCGGTGGCGAAAATTGTTGTCGTAACATCAGGCAAAGGTGGCGTAGGTAAAACCACTACAAGTGCATCTTTTGCAACAGGTTTAGCCCTACGTGGTCACAAAACTGTCGTTATCGATTTTGACGTGGGTTTACGTAACCTTGACTTAATTATGGGTTGTGAACGTCGCGTTGTTTATGATTTTGTGAATGTATTAAATAATGAAGCGCGTTTACAACAAGCATTAATTCGCGATAAAGATATCGAAAACCTTTATATTCTTCCAGCTTCACAAACCCGTGATAAAGATGCCCTGACCGATGAAGGTGTGGCACGTATTATGGATGAGTTGGCACAAGAGTTTGATTACATTATTTGCGACTCACCTGCAGGGATTGAGCGCGGTGCCATTCTTGCAATGTATCATGCCGATGAAGCGATTATTGTGACTAACCCTGAAATTTCTTCAGTACGTGACTCTGACCGTATTATTGGTATGCTAGACAGCAAAACTAAAAAAGTAGAACAAAACGAAGGTCGTATCCGTAAGCACCTGTGTATTACACGTTACAACCCAGAACGTGCCGATAAACAAGAAATGCTGACGATTGATGACATTTCTAAAGATATTTTACGTGTACCTACTTTAGGCGTAATTCCTGAATGTAAGAGCGTACTTCAAGCATCAAACGAAGGTAAACCTGTCATTCTGTATAGCGATGCTGCTGCAGGTCAGGCTTATGATGACTTGGTTGCACGATTCTTAGGTGAAGAACGTCCGTTTCGCCATATTGAAGCGAAACCTAAGGGCTGGTTAGCACGATTATTTGGAGCGTAGACATGGCAGGATTTTGGAGCAAATTATTTAGCGGTGAAGATAAGCCATCTAGCGCACAAACAGCAAAAGATCGCTTAAAAGTGATTGTTGCTTCTGAACAAGGTCTTGGTAAACGCTTAAGCCAAGAAAAAATTGATCAGATGAAAAAAGAAATCATGCAAGTGGTAAATCGCTACGTGCGTGGTGTCGATGAACAACATATTCAAATGTCTGTGCGTTCAGAAGCCAATATTGAAATGTTGGAAATGAATATCAATTTGCCTGAAGAGCGATAATCTGAATACTGATTAGTCAAGCAAATTGAATCAGGGCAAAATAACACTAGTTATTTTGCCCTATTTTTTTCAAAAGAATATAAAGGAGATTGCCATGGCATTATCTCAACCTGCGACCTTTAACGAAGCATGGTCGGATGAACGTGTATTTGCCTATTTGAATCAACTTCCACCTGCAGGTGTGAATGCAGATTTTCACGTACTCTATCACGCATTTAAACACATGCGTCCAAGCGACTATGAACGTCTATTGACACAATTTGTTGCCGATGGTCGCGATGTCAATGCCACTAATCCTGAAGGTCAGCGTATTCACGATGTGATTGCTGAATTTCCACGTCAAAAAGATGGTTTTTTAGCAGTTTTAGCCAAGTTTGCTTAAACTGTTTAAACACAATCTCTGGCTAAATTCAGCCAAAAAGATTGAGTGTAAAAAGAAAAAATCCCGCAATTGAATTGCGGGATTTTTTTATAGCACTACTTGATTCAAAATCAAACAGAAAGTGAAAGCTTTACACTAAAATTTCACGTTTCCCATTTGCTCCTTGCTCGCTCACAATGCCTTGCTCTTGCATCTGATCGACAATACGTGCCGCACGGTTATAGCCCAAGCTAAATTTGCGCTGTAAAGATGAGGTCGACACTTTACGTGTTTCCAAAACAAATGCTACACACTGATCATACAACACATCACGGTCTGGACTGCCTTCACCATCTTCAAAACCACGTGAAGATGGTTCTTCATCAAATGGCGTCAAGATTTCATCGACATAGTCAGGATCGCCACGCTCACGCCACGCATCACAAATACGGTTGACTTCATCATCCGAAATAAATGCGCCATGCACACGTTCTGGCTCAATTTTACCCGGCCCTAAAAATAGCATATCACCATGACCAAGCAGGTCTTCTGCACCGCCCGCATCCAAGATAGTACGTGAGTCAATTTTCGAGTTCACACGCAAAGCTACACGGGTTGGAATGTTGGCTTTAATTAGACCTGTGATCACATCCACCGATGGACGCTGAGTTGCTAAGAGTAAGTGAATCCCTGCTGCACGTGATTTTTGTGCCAAACGGGTAATCATTTCTTCCGCTTTCTTGCCCACTTGCATGATCATGTCGGCAAACTCATCTGCCACAATCACAATAGATGGCAATGGTGTTAAACGCGGTGCACGTTCTTGCGTTGCTGAATCTCCCGGCTTCCAAGTTGGATCAATTAAATCTTCACCATTGGCAATAGATTCTTCAACCTTACGGTTATAGTCGCTTAATTTACGAATTTTCAGGAAAGACATTAGCTTATAACGACGTTCCATTTCATTGACACACCAATTTAAAGCGCTGACGGCATCTTTCATATCAGTCACTACAGGCGTCAATAAGTGTGGAATATCGTTATAGTTGGCGAGTTCCAATTGTTTCGGGTCAATCAAAATTAAGCGTAATTGATCAGGCTTGTATTTCAGCAACATCGACAAAATCATCGAGTTCACTGCCACTGATTTACCTGAACCCGTTGTCCCTGCTACGAGCATGTGTGGTGCTTTGCCCAATTCAGTAATCACAGGATTGCCTGAAATGTCTTTCCCCATCGCCATAGATAAAATGCCGTTTGGATCTTCAAAAGCAGGCGTTTGTAATAACTCAATCAAACGTACCATTTCACGTGAACTATTCGGTACTTCAATGCCAATATACGGTTTGCCTGGAATCACTTCGACCACACGTACCGATGCCATCGACATTGAACGCGCCAAGTCACGAGAAATATTGGTTACTTTTGAAGCTTTGACCCCAGGTGCCAAATCCAGCTCAAAACGGGTCACGACAGGACCAGGCTGTGCTTCAACCACTTTGGCTTTGACATTAAATTCCTGTAATTTAATTTCCAGCAATTCCGACAAGCGCGATAATTGTTCTGCGGTGAAGTTCACTTTTTTGTTTGGATCGACTTTATCAAGCAAATCCAAACCCGGTAATGGCGATAAATCACGACGTTTTTCTGCAACCTGCATGGCGCGTGACATCGGACGACCATGTGCATCGGTCAGCGGCGCATCAAAATCAAAGTCATCTTCGTCTAGTGGTTTGCCTGCGGTTTCCTGCCAAGCTTCGATAAATGCTTCTTTGGATAACGCCACTTTTTCTGCTTGTTCAGCCTGTGTAGCAGTCGCTGCGTTTGCCATCACTGCGGCAGTGGCTGCCGTCTGAATAGGTGCCTGAACAAAAGCAGAACTTTGTGCATAGCTACTGGTACTACGCGCTACAGGCGCTTGATCTTGAAATGCATCTTGCTGTAACTCATCACCCAAAAGATCATCCACCAACAAGTCATCTAAACTGTCTAAATCATGCTGCAAATGGCGCTCTTGGCGTACAGCATGATTTTGCGTATTCGAAGCACTTGACGATGGCGGGTTAAAATCTGACTCAAATCTGCTGAGATCATCGTTAAAATTGTGAGCCGTAGGATTCGAGTGCGGATGCACTGTTTCTTGCTGGGTCACAGACTCATCTAAAGTATCCATTGCCCCGCTGTTTTGGAATGGGCTGTGTAAATCACTTGCAGCTTTGCCTTGCGGAACTGCTGCGAGCAATTCATCAAAAATTTGATCATCATCCCAATCTAACGAAGATTTTGCAGTGGCTTGAGATGCCGTAGATGCAGGACGCACTTCATCAAAAGGATTCGATTGTAGATGTGGCTCTGGTTCTTCAGAAGCACGTAATAATGCATGAATGTCTTGGTTATGCTGACTGTCGGTATTTTCTTGTAAAGCACGCCACACTTCGCCTGTCGCAACAATACGCTGGCTGTCTTGTTCTAAGCGATGCGCCTTTTCGATGGTTTTTTCTAACTCAACATCATCAATTTCATCTTGCACCAATAGCTGTTGCTGCGCCTGTTGCTCTTCTTCTTCACGTTGCTGCATGTGATTAAACATACGCTCTGCCGCAGGATGTGGCGCAGTTGTTTCAGCTTCTTTCGCCTGTGCAACCACGGGTTCACTTGCTGCTTCTAAATCAGTTGATGCCACTTCAACAGCAACCACAGGTGCAGCAGCGACAACGGTCTTTTTCACCTGTGGTGTAGAACGGTCAAAGTCAGATTCTGCTTCAGGTACATTGCGATAGAACAAATCTTGCAGATAAGCAGGTGTAGCTTTTAAAGTTGCCCACGTTCTGTTCCACTTCACCCCAAATGCGAGGGTAAATAAGAAAATCCAAAAGACGACTAAAAAAAGTGTTGCTCCATAAATGGTTAAAATTTGCGATAAACTTTTCCCAAGTTCAAAACCAATGATGCCGCCTGAGGCATTGTCTAACGTATCGGCAGGTACTTGCCAAAATAAATACAGCAAACTTGCTGTTGCCAATAAAATGAAGAATTGTGCAGCATAACGAAATGGTCGGTTTAAAAAACTACGTGGCCACCAGACTTGTAAGGCTTCAATAAAAAAATAAGCAGGAAGAAGCAGACTCGCCCAACCTAAAAAGCCAAACAGTAAATCGGCAATCCACGCACCTGCGATTCCACTCGCATTTGAAACCTGTTGGGTGTCACTGGAAATGTGCATCCAACCTGGGTCAAATGGAGTATAGGTCACCGTTGCAAGGAACAGATATATTCCAAAAGAGACCAAAAATAATGTCGCTATTAAGCGATGTGCATAAGCACCCGACACCGCAGTCATATATTGTCCTGTCGCCAATTCTTCATCAATGTTTTTTGTTTGTTCGATGGTCTTAAAAAGCCACCTGATTCGGAGCGTCTGTATTTCATTTAGCTGTGTCATTTAAGTTGCATTTCACGATGCAAGCTTCACCACACAGCAAGCTATAAATTATAACAGACCTTCTATTATGCATGTGTTGCCTAGAAAAAGATGCAAGATTATTGAAGTGTGTTGTTAACTTTTTCTATATAGCTCAAATCGATTTACATGATCAGTAATATCAACTTTAATCACACAGCAAACTCATCCTGTTTCACGTATAATTCCATAAATTTCTAAATAAAAAAAGGATGCTGTGCATGAGCGCTCGTCACTCACGTTTAATTATTTTAGGTTCAGGCCCTGCAGGTTATAGTGCTGCAGTATATGCTGCACGTGCCAACTTAAAACCGACTTTAATTGCAGGCTTACAATTGGGTGGTCAACTCACCACAACTACGGAAGTTGATAACTGGCCAGGTGAACCTGAAGGTTTAACAGGCCCAGCGTTAATGGAACGTATGCAAGCTCATGCGGAACGCTTTGGCACAGAAATCGTGTATGACCATATCAATGAAGTAAACCTGAATGTGCGCCCATTTGTACTGAAAGGTGATATGGAAGAATTTACCTGTGATGCTTTAATCATTTGCACAGGTGCGACTGCACAATATTTAGGTTTAGAATCTGAAGCAGCATTTATGGGTCAAGGCGTAAGTGCTTGTGCTACCTGTGATGGTTTCTTCTACAAAAACCAAAAAGTGATGGTCGTTGGTGGTGGTAACACGGCTGTTGAAGAAGCATTATACCTGTCTAACATTGCATCACACGTGACATTGGTGCATCGTCGTGATTCACTTCGCTCTGAAAAAATCTTGCAAGATCATTTATTTGCCAAAGAAAAAGAAGGCAAAATCAGTATTCTTTGGAATAACCAAGTTGATGAAGTCTTGGGCGACAACACAGGCGTAACTTCAGTACGTTTAAAATCAACCACTGATGGCTCTACTCAAATTGTTGATGTGTCTGGCTTATTCATTGCGATTGGTCACAAACCGAATACAGGCATGTTCGAAGGTCAATTGAACTTGCGTGATGGTTATATCCAAGTACAAAGCGGCACTTCAGGCAATGCGACTCAAACTTCTGTGGCTGGCGTATTTGCTGCAGGTGATGTGGCCGATTCAATTTATCGCCAAGCGATTACTTCTGCAGGTTCAGGTTGTATGGCAGCTTTGGATGCAGAAAAATATTTAGATGCACTTGGTGAATAATTTAGTGACCAAGTTTAAAGACCGCTCTCCTTGAGCGGTTTTTTTATCACGGCATTTTTAGGTATGATGAAATCAAGTTCATCGTAAAACTTCATACGGCAATTGATATGCACACGCTCCCGGCTTCACAATTCATTTTCCCCGATCCCATTGAAGTCGATCCTGAGGGTGAAGGCTTGATTTGTGTAGGTGCAGACCTCTCCCCTTCTACGCTCTATGAAGCCTATACACATGGCTTATTTCCATGGTTTTCAGAAGGTGATCCTATTTGCTGGTGGAGTCCTGAACCGCGTTGTGTGATTATTCCGCAATATTATCAGCCCAGTAAATCTTTAATCCGTAACATGAGAAAAATGGATTATCGCATTACTGTCAATCACGCCTTTGAACAGGTGATTCGCAATTGTGCCTTGCCCCGTAGCTACGCCAATGAAACTTGGATTTCTGAAGAGATCATTAAAGGGTATTGTCAGCTTTTTGCAGCAGGTTATGGCTACAGTGTCGAAGTTTGGGAGCAAGATCTTTTGGTCGGCGGTTTGTATGGGGGCAGCATTGGCAAGGGCTGTTTTGGCGAGTCCATGTTTAGCCATCGCACTGATGTATCTAAAATGGCATTTTATAGTTTGATGCTGCTCGGACAAGAACAACAATTGCCTTGGATTGACTGTCAATTGGTCAATGATCATTTAATTAGTCTGGGCGCATGTACACTTTCTCGCCAAGACTATCTTAAATCGTTACAAGATGTTGTAAAACAACCTGCAATCAATTGGAAAAAATATCAGGACAGTGTATTTTCAAGTAAAACAATAGCGCAGTATGCGCGCCTACTTGAATGACAATAACAGAGAGGGATCTTGACAATGAATTCATATCACCCAAAATCCCTGCTAAATGATTTGCAGTATTACATTACTCCGCCGCATGATTGCAGCTATTTACCTGAAAAATCTGCGCGGATGGTTTTTTTAGATCCTGCACATAAAATTGATGTGCTGACTTTGTCTGAACTCTCTCGGGTCGGTTTTCGTCGCAGTGGCGATTTTGTCTATCGTCCTGAATGCCATTTGTGCCGCCAATGCCTTTCTTCACGTATTCCTGTCGCTGAATTTAAAATGAACAGCACGCAAAAGAAAGCTTGGAAACGCAATCACGATTTACAGATCAAAATCACCAAGCCACAAGATGCAGGTGATTTGCATTATGCGCTGTATGAACGCTATATCAATGAACGACATGCCGATGGCGATATGTTCCCTGCCAGCCGTGACCAATTTGAAAAATTCCTAATCCACAGTTGTACCAGCAGCTTCTTTTTAGAGGTTTGGCAAGATGATCGCTTAATTGCAGTATCGACCTGTGATTATTTAGATGATGGTATTTCTGCGGTCTATACCTTTTTTGACCCAGACGAAAGTCGTCGCTCACTCGGAACATTTGCTGTATTAAAACAAATTGAACAGGCACAGCATTTGGGACTGCAATATGTTTACTTAGGTTATTGGGTACCACATTCCAATAAAATGAACTATAAATCGCAATATGTGCCCCTTGAGCTACTGCTTGATGGTCAATGGCGACGCATTAACCGCAGCCTAAATACCGATGAGGTGCAGCAATTGGGAAACTCCTTAATGACCACGCTGCCCTTAGGCTGGAATAACTCCATCATCAAATAAAAATGTAATGATGCAATACTGATTTTTGCATCGATCAGATTCACTTAAACAAACTGGCAAAATCATCGCTACAAGATTTCACCATAATAATGGCATGCTCCCGTGTGCCATCCGTTTTAGGATAATAATTTTTACGTAAATCAATTTGATGAAAACCTGACTTTTCATACAGGGCTATCGCAGCTAAATTACTTTCACGTACTTCTAAAAAAATCTGCACAGGTTGGTTTTTCAAACCTGCAATAGAATGTTCTAGCAGTTGATAACCTAAACCTTTGCCTTGCTGACTTGGATGCACCGCCATCAACAACAAATTTGCTTCATCCAACACAGGTTGCAAAATACAAAAACCCACCACTCTCCCTGCATGTTCAATCACGGTACTGTGATAACTCTCTACCGCTTCGGCAAATTGTTTGGCACTCCACGGATGACTTTGTACCAAATTTTCAATCGCAACCACATCGGCGACATCATGGGCTTGCATTAAACGAATCATAAGAAATGATCTTGTGCTGTTCTAAGATGTAGGCATTATAGATTTCACGACAAAAAAATCGAGCAAAAAAAAAGGCAACTTACGTTGCCTGACCAAAAGGAAAAGTTTAAAAGCCTAATTTAGCTTTCCAAGTATTTAATAATGTTGTGGTATCAAAATCGTTAGGATGAAAATTCGGTTTGAAATAGAACAACATTTCTTTGCCCATGCCTGTAATAATCCCTTTAGATGGACTATAGGCATAACGATAAATCATGCGTAAATTTTCCAAATTCAACTGCTTGTCTTGTTTTAGTAAACGCCACAAAAAATAGTTTTGTACAAAAAATAAAGTCAGCATCGAAATAACCAAAGAACTTGTACGTAGTGCATAGGCTTTCAGACCTTTGCCAAACACACCTTCAAATACATCATACGCAACAGCTTTATGTTCGTTTTCTTCAATCGCATGCCACAACCACATAGTTTTCATGGTGTCATCGGTCATCAATTCTTGAATATGTGAATTGGTCAATAATTGTGAGGCAATCGTAGCTGTGAAATGTTCTAGCGCAGTGGTCGCAGTTAAATCTACCATTTTCTGTGTAATGCCAATCGGTTTAGCCAACTTTGCCATAAATTTGCGTGTAGTTTGAATCACAGTATCTGTATAACAATCCAAAGTATCAACATCATGCCCAAATTTCTGTGCAGAGGCATTAAAACCGACATGCTCATGCGTGTGCATGGCTTCTTGTCCAATAAATGCACTGATTTCTTTCTGTAAATCTGCATTGTCTTTCAGCATTGGGTGATAACGCACAGCACGCACACTGTCTATAAAGAACTTCTCACCTGCGGGAAATAACGCAGATAATGCAGTCATAAAATGCGTTAGACCTGCATTACCATTCATCCAATATTCAGGTACAGCATCAAAGTTGAAATTCATTCGACGGACAGGAAAACTCGCCCCTGCACGTTCACTAATACTCACTTTAGCATTCATGTTGCTCACTCCTGAGGTTACAACAATGAAGTCATTCATTTCCTGTAACCCGCTATATTTTTTATTTTTCGGTATGAGTTCATATTACGGTTTTCTGTGCGGTATTTAAGTGCAGTTAAGGACAGTGAGTTGTCAGTTCAGGACATGAGGAATAAAAAATAATGATAAGTGAAATTATTTTTTGTGACGCAAGAGTAAAAAATAGACAATGAAATTATTTTTACGACGCAAGAGTAAAAAAATAGACGATGATTTTTTATGACGTAAGAGCAAGAATAATTAGACAGCAAAATTATTTTTATGATGTAAGAGAAAAAAAGGCAACTAAACCGCAGCAAAAGAATGTTCATAAAATGGTTTTAGATTGATTCAAGGTTTAAAGAACAGCTATTTCATCCATCAATACAGTAGGACAAGCTTTCATCCACCTGGAAACTAGCACACAAAATACAGCCATAAAAAAAGCGCCCCAAATGGAGCGCTTTTTCACACTATAAAGTGATTATGCTGTTACTTTAGCAACAACACCAGCACCTACAGTACGACCACCTTCACGGATCGCAAAACGTAGACCTGGGTCCATTGCGATTGGGTGGATTAATTCTACTGACATTTCAACGTTGTCACCTGGCATTACCATTTCAACGCCTTCTTTCA
>NZ_VPAL01000022.1:0-36786 GCF_013419245.1 Acinetobacter sp. YH12095 | reverse complement strand
TTTACTGTAGGTATTGAAGGTAATAATTGCAAAATAAGGCATCGAATTAGGCGCGGTTTTAGAAGGAGTTGTAATTTTTCAAAAAAGATTGAAAACCATTTTAAAGCTTTCGACTTAACCTTTTTTTACATCAATAATGGCTTCATTTAATGTCAGCATACTTTTTGAAACACCACCAGGGTTTTTTATGCAGATATTTAGCAAATATCTATTTTCTCGATTAAATTTCAAACTATGATAGGATTTATAATTCATAAATCCGATTATTTTTATAAAAAAACACTGTTTTACCGATTCTTTCGATTTTCGTATTCTAGCTACACAAGATAAGCAATCCCCGAAACGAATTGAGGAGTCATCCATGAGTTTAATCAATACCCAAGTCAAAGCATTTAACGCAACCGCTTACCACAATGGTCAATTTATTGACGTATCTGAGCAAGACTTTATTGGTAAATGGTCAGTGGTGTTTTTCTACCCTGCAGATTTCACCTTTGTTTGCCCAACTGAACTTGCCGATTTAGCCGATCAATATGCTGAATTCCAAAAAATGGGTGTGGAAATTTACTCAGTATCTACAGACACACACTTTACCCATAAAGCATGGCACGACACCTCAGAAGAAATTAAAAAGATTCAATATCCAATGATTGGCGACCCAACTTGGACATTGTCTAAAAACTTTGAGGTGCTGATTGAAGCAGAAGGTTTGGCAGATCGTGGTACTTTCGTGATTGACCCTGAAGGTAAAATCCAAATTGTAGAAATCAATGCAGGCGGTATTGGTCGTGACGCGCAAGAGTTGTTGCGTAAAGTAAAAGCAGCGCAATATGTGCATGCACACCCTAGCGAAGTTTGCCCTGCCAAGTGGAAAGAAGGCGATGCAACCCTAGCACCATCTATTGATTTGGTGGGTAAAATCTAATCGAATCATCGCACTCAATTTTAAAAATCCAGAACCTCGCTTCTGGATTTTTTATGCTCATGATTTGTTTAACCATGTATAAGTTTCAGCAAGATTATTCCATTCTTGCAATGCTGTATGCCAAATTTGCACTAGGTTGTGGTGCGATGAGCGATTAAGATCAAAACATCTATTCTCCTAGCAATAGGTGTAACACATGAAAAAAATAATCGGTTTATATCGCAACCAAAACATGCATTGGGTGGGCGATGGTTTTCCAGTCAAAAATCTATTTTCTTATGACCGTTTAGGGCAGGCGATCAGTCCATTTTTACTCTTGGATTATGCAGCGCCGTATCATTTTGATGCGACTACCGCACAACATGGTGTTGGTTCGCATCCACATCGCGGTTTTGAAACGGTGACGCTTGCCTATCGGGGCGAAGTGACGCATAAAGATTCGGCAGGTGGTGGTGGCACCATCAAAACAGGCGATGTGCAGTGGATGACAGCAGGTGCGGGTGTGGTGCATGAGGAATTTCACTCCAAAGACTATGCAGCACAAGGCGGATTGTTTGAAATGGTGCAGCTTTGGGTGAATTTGCCTGCCGCAGACAAAATGACATCGCCACGTTATCAAGCCATTGAATCTCAAAATATTCCGAAAATTGAGTTTGAAAATCAGGCGGGGCATTTACGCATTATTGCAGGTCAGTACGCAGAGCAATCTGGGCCTGCCAGCACCTTTAGCCCTGTCAATGTTTGGGATGGACAATTGAAAGCTGCACAGACCCAAGCGCTGCATGTGCCGGTAGATCACAATACTTTATTGGTGGTGTTGGCAGGTGAAGTGCGGGTCAATGGCAGTCAACTTGTGCAAGATCACTCAGTGGTGTTATTTGCTCAAGATGGCGAAGCGTTAATTCAGCTTGAAGCACTGCAAGATACGCAATTTTTAGTGCTGACAGGCAAGCCATTAAATGAACCTATTCAAGGCTATGGTCCATTTGTCATGAATACCAAGCAGGAAATCATTCAAGCTTTTGAAGATTTTAATCAAGGCAAGTTTGGTGAAATTCCGATTCAACATCAAGCGGGTTAAGCTTTAAAAAATCTTAGCCAAGAAAAAAGCCTCATGTCGATGTCCCGACCGAGGCTTTTGTTGTTCTGGCGCTGTCAAATTTCTAGTTTTAGCGGATTGATCATATTCCTTATGATAATTATATGTGATGTAGTTATTATTTTTGTGCTTGGTATCATAGCGTTTAGAGATTTATTTGTAAAACGAAAATTATAAAATTGGTGAATTTATCTACATGGTTTAGAACACTATTTATAGTATTAAAGAAATAATATAAATAAATTCTAAGGCTTATTTAAGCACTTTCTGATTGTTAAAAAATGTAATCATATTGCCAATGTACTTTGTGTTGTTTCTCTGTGAAAAGTACACAATCTGGTAGTTTTTAATAGCTCATTTTCCTTAGGCATGGTTCATAATTTCATAAAGTATGTAAAAAGATGGATGATCGGTTTGGATATCGCAGTGATCGGTAGTGGTA
Source organism: Acinetobacter sp. YH12095 (assembly GCF_013419245.1). NCBI lineage: Bacteria > Pseudomonadati > Pseudomonadota > Gammaproteobacteria > Moraxellales > Moraxellaceae > Acinetobacter > Acinetobacter sp. YH12095. Next base: position 34,320 of record NZ_VPAL01000022.1, on the reverse strand, counting down.
TGGCTGGACTGGCTACCGCAAGAATTCTTAAAGATGCAGGGCATAACATTACAATTTTTGAGGCGCTGCCTGGTCGTGGAATGGACAGTCATAGCATCGAATTTGAGGATGGTTTAATTGATGCGCCGTTACGGGTCATGAACCCACATTTGTGGAAAAACACCCTCAGCTTGGCCACACATTTAGGCATTAAAACTTATCCTGTGCGTACTTATATGGCGTGCAGTTGGTTATTTGAAGATCGTACCGAAACTTGGCTGACCACAAGCCGTACCCGTATTGGTAATTTCCCAATCATTAACAACCGTAAAGGCATACAACAATACGGCTGGCGTTTGGTAAAAGGCATGTTGCAGTTAAAAACAGCCATCGCTAAATTTTTCAAATCTAAAAACCAAGACATTACCCTTGCGGAATTTATCAACCGTAACGAAATTGAAGAAGTGTTTTGGCATGGTGCAGTGATGCCAGTGCTTTACACCATTTGTACTTGTGACCCTAAAACCATTGGTGAATGGCCAGCAAAACCATTGTTGGTATTTTTACGCCAATTGACTGATGGTGATGCATTATTGCGTTTACAAGGTGGCACGCCTGCATTGGTTGATAAGTTGATTGAAGGTATTAATATTCAAAGTGGTGCAGCGATTACTCGTGTTCATCAACAAGAAGATGGTGTAATTGTTGAAAATTCTGAGGGTCAGTCGCAAACATTTGACCGTGTGGTGATTGCAACGCCAACCACTAAAGTCCAAGACTTCTTGGACAATCAACAATTTGCAGAAGATATTGAATTGCTTAAACAGTTCAAATTCGAGCAGGGTGATTTGGTGATTCACACTGATCAAACGGTGATGCCGCCAAAACGTAAAGATTGGTCTGTTTTAAGTTATATGATGGATCGTAAATTTACTCGTCAGCAATTTACGGTATGGCTTAACTCGATCGAACCAACTTTGGTCGGTAAATCGCCAGTGTTCCAAACATGGCGTCCAGTTACACCAATTGATCCGAAAAAGATCATTTCAACGGTAACTTTAACCCGCGCTGTGGTGGATTCAAAGACAGTGGCATTAAACAAAGAGTTGCAGCAGCGCCATCACCAAGACAATCGTAAAGTGTTCTTCTGCGGTTCATGGTCGTGCGATGGTTTACCAATTTTAGAATCTGCAGTGACTTCCGCTATGCATATTGCAGAAATTTTTGGTGCACCATTACCGTTTATTGATTTAAAACCACAAGTTGAGGTTGCGCCGCAATTAGGTTATTAAGTTTAGGGTCTGTTGATATTTCATAAATGGTTTGTGCTGTAGGCTAAAACTGAGCAGATCAGGCATGAAACGCAGGGAATAGCGAGACTATTGCCAAGTTTCATAACGCAATCTGAGAAAGTTTTAGCCACAGCCTTTCAGGACAAGCATATTTTTTGCTGCTATTGCGTTATGAGTCAGTCATTTAGAATGACTAAATTTCCTGCCTCATGCCTTATATCAGCTAAAAAATATGCGTTGTCGCAAACATAGATGAATTATCAACAGCCCCTCTTTTTTGAATTAGACTGAGTCAGTATGAAATGGCAACAGGCGATACGACAGCATTTTCCAAAACATAAATATGCCATTCAAGCGGCATATTTGGGAGATACTTCCGCACTGCCGTGGAGCAATTTAGGTTATTGGTCAGATGCAGTGGGATCTGATTATCCCGCTGCATGTCAAAATTTAGCAGCGCATTTGGCCGCAGCAGTGCATTTAAATTCAAAAGATGTTGTACTGGATTTAGGCTGTGGGCAAGGTGCCAGTCTTAAATATTGGTTGGAACACTATCAAATACAACGACTTGAAGCTGTTGAGCTACAAGATCATCATGTGCAGTCGATTCGACAACATTTAAATTCAAATATTAAAATTCACGCTGCTTCATTTTTAAATTTAAAAGCACTTTTTCCACAACCACGTTTTGATGTGGTGTTCTGTATCGATGCAGCATATCACAGTCATTTGAATTCATTTTTAAGTCAGGTCAGTGCGGTTTTGAATTCAAATGGACGTTTGGGCTTTCATTATTTAATTTGGGCAGAACAAGCGCCAACGCATGCGTTCAAACAGCTGCAATATCGTGCCTTATTAAAATCTGCCGCTGTCAATTTTAAAGATCTGATGTCTGAAAGTCAGCTTCGAGCGGTTTTAGAACAGTTTGAATTTAAACAGATTCAGGTGGAAGATTTGTCGGCACAAGTTTTGGCGGGTTTTGCTGACTATGTGAATCAGCATCTCAAGCATCGAGTACAAACGCGAGATACAGACTGGTTTAAAATTGCCATGACCGCACGTTTATGTGCCAAGCTCTATGCGGATGGCTGGATTAAATATGTGCAGGTGAGTGCGGAAAAAGCTTAATCTATCGTAATCAGCTGCTAGATAATGAAGTTTTTCGGTGTTTGGATGTTCATAATTGGCTTTAAATCCCACCCACCACATGAAACTGTTTCGGTAAAATTTTTGCGCCACACGTCAATTGATCCCCGACATAACCCACGGCTTTGTCATCAAAAAGAATATGATCGTGACTTTTTATAATTGTGGACCAACGCTGGCACTTAGGGCAGAAATGTCCATCACCCGCCACTAAAAATAAATTTCCCATTTGAGAAACACGCATTTGATTGGCAAGGATGATTCCACCATGATTGGTCATGGAATGATGCGTTGCAAAGCTTTGAGCCATGAGGTATTCCTTAAACTAGAAAACTTTAGAGAAGCATTGTTTTTTATACTAAATTTTCTAAGACTTATAATTTTAAATTTTTATTTTAATTCACAAAAATATTTTTAAATGTCAGTTTATAAGGATGAAACATCAACAAAATAGACCATCAATATAAAAATACGATCTGAAATATGTGTACAGCATTCTAAATCATAAAATACATTTAACAAGTGAAAAGTCACAATCTTGTATTGCAATTGAAGTTTTGCAGATACATCGAAGCCCTAAATAAATTGGAGATTCGAGCAGCATGAGGAAGATAAAAATATACGTTTATAAAAACAAAAAACCTCATAAATTTTTAATTTATGAGGTTTAATATGGTGCCGGCACACGGATTCGAACTGTGGACCTACTGATTACAAGTCAGTTGCTCTACCAACTGAGCTATGCCGGCGTTGTGTAGAGAATTTTACAGAATTTTTACGTGTGCGCAAGCCAAAAAGTAACCGTTTAATGCATGGCATAGATTTTTTGCAGATTTTGTATGCAGGGTTTTGGCGCGTTACAAACGAGGAAATCACACAGAAGATTTTGTAGGAAATGAGCCCAGCGGGTGGGCTCATTGAAGAAAACAACCTGAAATGAGGTGTGAAAAAGCGATTATTTATTTCTTAAGATACGATCTAAATCCTGTGCACATTCTTCTAAGGTAAAGGCCATATCAAGTTGCATTTGTGGTTTGAGTTCATTTGCGAGCGTTCTCCATTGTTCAATTAGGCGAATGGCTTTTTGAATCTTATGTTTGTTGATGTCTTTGGCGATGGTAGGCGTATATCCTCCACGTTTAGCATTTTTAATTTGTTTGACATAATTTTGGCTGTTATTCATGTTCGCTCCCGAATAGCAGTTATATATGTAAGGCATTTGCATGCTTTTATTATGCTAAAGCTTAATGATGACCCTTTTATGTAGAAAGCTGAGATGACGAAATAAAAATAAAAAAAGGTTTTGATAAAAAACAATAAATTTCTTCACCTCTCCTTTTTTGACGGCATAACTCAGTTGTAGCATAGCGATTGAAGATTGTCTTGACTGCAGAGTAACGCAATGTGTCATGTTTGTTGATTTTTCATCAATAGAGGGATTGAGGATTATCAAAATTGGCGATGGAGATGGTCTTAACTGCAAATTCCGTTTATCGCTTTATCCATTTTACGCTCTAGATAATTGCCAAGTTGCTGATTAGAATAGCGCCACTATAAAAATAGCAACGATAATAACAATGCAAAGTTCACTCTTTGCTGTATTAGAAAAATTTGGCTTAAGCCCTCAACACCGCACAATTCATATCCAGTTTTCTAATTCAGCCTTAAATCATCAGGTCTTTTTGCAGTGCGTTTATGGTCAGCATGCCATCAACCAAGGTTTGCAGATGGATGTCTTATGCCTCTCACCGCATGCAAATTTGCCGTTGAAACAATTTATTGGCAGTCGGGTGGCTGTAGATCAACTCACCGATCAAGGCGAATTATTTCGACATAGCGGCATTATTACTGCAGCAGCGCAAGGGCAAAGTGATGGCACGCTCAGTCTCTATAAATTGCAGATTCAGGATGCAACGGCTTTGTGGCATAAACGCCGCAACAGTCGGGTATTTATGAATAAAACTGTGGTGGAGGTGAGTGAAATTCTGTTTAAAGAATGGCAAGACCGCAGTGCATTATTTGCTGCAAGTTTAAGTTTAGATTTAAGTGGTCTCAGTCAGCGTTATGCAGTTCGACCTCTCATCATACAATCCAACGAAAGCGATTATGAGTTTTTAACCCGTTTGTGGCGTAGCGAAGGCATCAATTGGTTGGTGGATGAAAAACAACCTTGGGTTGAGCATTTTTTAACGCCTATGGATACACAAAAATTAAGACTGATTGAGCAGAATAGTCATTATCAGCCCTTAAAACGTAGACGAGTGGCATTTCAGCGTACAAGTGCAATCGAGCAGCGGGATAGCATTTACACTTGGATGGCACAGCGTAACCTGCAACCCACTGAAGTACAGTTACAACGCTGGCAACCCGATCTTTTGGCACAGGACCAAAATTCAGTACAGTTCACATCGCCCTTACAAAGTAGCACACAAAATAGTGAAGCTTTAAGTTTAGAACAGGCGTGGTGCGTGAGTCCTGCGTGGATGCAAGACTTAACTGGGCAAGATCAGGTGACAGCTGCAAGTACCGAACAATTAGAACAATTGGGACAACAATTGGCTCAGTATTATGATTTGCAGGCAAAATATTTTTCCGCGCAAAGTAATTTACGTGATGCGCAAGTGGGGTATTGGTTTGAATTACACGGGCATGCTGAAATTGATCAACATCCCCAAACTGAACGAGAGTTTTTAATACTGTCCAAACAGTTTTATAACCAAAACAATTTAGCACCTGAATTACAACAGCATTTTTTGAGTCTGCTGCAACAAAGTCAGTGGACATTTCAGTTACCGTTGGAGGGTGATCCTCAACAATTTTGTCAATTGAATTTGATTCGACGACATATTGCGCTCGTTCCAGAGTTTAATCCATTACTGCATCGTCCCGTGGCTTATCCACAGCGCGCTAAAGTGGTTGGACCTGAGGATGAAACCGTGCATGTAGATGCGTGGGGGCGTATTAAAGTTCGGTTTTTATTTACCCGAAGTGATGACCACTTGCATGATGGTGGTGCGGGTGCCAACGACAATGAGAGCGATTCGGCGTGGGTGGATGTACTCACACCGTGGGCAGGTGAGGGTTATGGTGCAAGATTTCACCCACGTATTGGTGAAATTGTGGTGGTGGATTTCTTTGATGGCAATATTGATCGTCCTTTTGTGGTTGGACGTTTACATGAGGCAGAACGACAACAGACACAATTCGATACAGTTGGAACTCTACCCGATACCAAATACTTGAGCGGGATTCGTTCACAAGAAATACGTGGTGCAGGGTTTAACCAACTTCGCTTCAATGACACCACCAAACAATTCAGTGCGCAATTGCAGAGTAGTCATGCTGCGAGTCAGTTGAATTTAGGATATTTGAGCCATCCAATGCGGCAGGAGGATTCAATTGGGCGCGGCGAAGGCTTTGAATTAAGAACTGATCGGTGGGGAGCTGTGCGTGCAGGTGCAGGCTTACTGCTTTCAACTCATCCACAAGCACAGGCACAAGCGTATCATTTAGATGCGAGTCCTGCCAAAAGGCAATTGGAGTCCAGTTTAGCGGCAAGCAAAGGCTTAAGTGAGTTGGCACAAAATCAGCAAACAGATCCTTTGGAAACACTGGAGCATCTCAAAGAATTTTTAAATCAAATTGAACTAGAAGATCAAACTAAAGCGGCAAGTTTTAAGCAGGCGGTTATGATTCTTTGTGCGCCCAACTCAATTGCAGTTTCAACTCAGCAAGATTTACACCTTTCTGCAGATCAACATATTCATCAAAGTGCCGCAGGCAGTATTAATGTTTCTACCCAAAAATCTGTGATTACACATGCACGCGATAAAATCAGTTTATTTGCAGCGGAGCAAGGTATACGTGCTTTTGCAGCCAAGGGTAAAGTCGAAATTCAGGCACAAGATGGTGCTATAGATGCAATTGCACGCCAGAAAATCAAGCTGATTTCTACGGAAGATCGGGTGGAAATTACCAGTCCAAAAGAAATTGTGCTAACGGCAGGTGGTTCACAAATCAAAATTAATTCAAAAGGTGTTTTTGTGAGTACTTCAGCTAAATTTGAGGCGAAAGCAGGACAGCATTGTTTTGAGGGTGGGGAACGGGTGACAAGCGTCCAATACAGTTTGCCTCAAGCTGAGACTGAATATAGTCATCAAATTGATTATCAGTGGGATGTTGCAACTGAAGATGAGAAAGAGATTTTTGTTGTCGGAAAGCAAGATGGAAGGCTCATTAACACGAATAAAAATATACAAGATGCAAATCAGAGTGTCAGTTCATTAAGATTTTATACGTCAGAAAAAACTGAATTCGTTGCGTTAGGGTTTAATTCATCCTATGTCTATTTAACTCAGTCGGCTGTACAAGATAATAATATTGATGAATTATGGGCTGAAATAGAAGAAGAAACAGAATTAGAAGAAGATGAAGTTTATGCAGAAGAGGATTTAGGCTAATGAGTAATTTAGTCACAATTACATCAAAATTTTATGATCGTTCAGGGCGTCGGGTGATCAACTTAAATGTTATGTCTAGATACCAAGGTTCAAAACGTGAAAATCTTCAGAAAACTGATCTTCATGGGCAGTTTGTATTTCAGGCATCTCCACAAAGAACAGTAGAAATACTGGCAAAACCACCCAATCAAAAAGATTTTACTGTTTTTAAGGTCATTCATACATCTATTGGTTCATCATCACAAGATCCAATAAAAATTCAGTTACCTAAAACAATTGAAGAATATAAACAAAAAGAATTAGGTGAAACCAAAGCTAGAATTGTTACAACTACTTTTAAAGTGGTAGATTGTGCTGGGAAAGTGGTTTCAAATTTTCCTATTCAATCAAGACCTAGAGGGCGGAAAAATGCTTATGAACGATATACCAATGAAAATGGGATCGTGGAGGTATTGTCATCACCACAGCGTGATATTGAAATTTTGGTGTTAACTTCAAATGATCAATTTGTCGTGAAATGTGAGGTAAATTCTAAAAATGGCTCACAGCAGCCGATTTTAATACAACTCGATGAACCATATAGTAATTTCAAAAGCCGATCTGAATTAAAACTAAAAGATAGAACAGGTGAGCAGTTAATTGAAACTCCAACTGATATTGAAATGTTGATGTTGGATACGGGTAAAAAACAGATAATTACCATTTTAAATGGCAGTACTCCATTGTTCAGTATGGTGGGGCAGCGTTTGCAATTTAGAGTATTAAAGCCGAATGGGGATGCTTTAAGCCCTGTGACTTATAGTGCAAAAAGAATGCGTGCAGATGCGGTTGAATTGCGTTTGGATGTGGAGGTTGTTAAAGGTATCACGGCAGAGGGTAGGCCGAGTATTGAGAAAAGTATCAAGTATAATTTAGAGGAGATAGTTTCATTAAGTTTTTTTAAAGCTGTTTATGGCTCTAATAAACTATTTTCTCATCGTGTAATGAAAGGGCGATCGACACATAATACTCCACCTGAAAAATTTGTTATAGAGTTAAACAAAAGCCTAATTAAGCATAATCTTAAAGACAAATTAATGTTATGTCATTTTTTAGCACAAATTTATCATGAGTGTGATCATTTTAATACATTGATTGAGTATGCGAGCGGTAAGGATTATGATATTTCAAATTTTCCACCATCTGTTTGTGATATAAAAAAAAGCCGAGCATGTAGAAGAAGAAAACAAATTTTGGCTGAAGGAAACACATCTTTAGGAGATGGCCCTAAATACAAAGGGCGAGGCTTAATTCAGCTAACTTGGAAAAGTGCGTATAAAAAATATAAAAGCTATTCTGGAATTGACGTGGTTAATAATCCGGAATTACTCTGTGATGATTTATTTCATGCTGTAGATAGCTCAGTCTGGGCTTTTAATGTATTTAAAAATGCTGATAGTTTAATTCACAAAGGATATAAAGATTTAAATGGCACTTATAGTGATAACTATCATTTAAAAGTTGTTGAATCTGTTAGTAGGAGAATAAACGGTGGAAATAATGGTATGGCTGAAAGAAAAAAATTATTTATAAAAATATTAAAAGAGGTTGAGAAAAGAGATGGGTTTAAATAAATTTTATCTATTTTTTTTATTGCTTTTTACTTGTTATGTATCGGCAGAAGAAATATTGATTAAAGAAAAAAATAGTATTTATTATAATGAAAACGGAGAAAATTTCTTATTATTTAATAAAAAAGACTATTGTTTTGATAAAGATGCTTTTTCAGTAGAGTATTTTGGTATTCCTTTAAAAAAATATGTAGTGGTCAATTATACTGAAGACTGTAATCCAAGTGGGCAGTATCGAATATTTGAAATTTCTTCCCTGAAGGCAAAAGAATTTTATTTAAGTCCTTTGTATGATCCTGAATTTATAAATAATCAGATTATTGAAAGGTTCAAAGATGGAGCAATCAGCTACAAAAGAATCTATACATTAAAGTCTGGAAGCTATTCAAGACAAGAGGAATGGAAATCTTTGGCTCCAAACATAAATATAAGTACTTATTTTTTAAATGGTTATAAAGTTTATGTGCTTAAAGATGACTTAGGAAGAGAGATTCAAAATCTGATGATAACTTCTCCTAAAGCATTCTTGTTTGATCGTTATTTTATTCGGAAAAAGTCTTATCTCATCCAAGGGGATCGAGTCAAAATAAACCATATTGCAAAAAACAAAGATAATTTTTTCCTAAGTATTGATTATATTAGTAAAAAAAATGGAGTGGTAAAGGCATATATTATGCTGTCCGATGTTATTTGATGTATAGGATAATCCTCATGAAGTCGCTTTGTAGCAACTTCATGATAGCTTTGATCAACCTTCCATCACTTCTTCTAATAACTCTTCACTTGGGGCAAAGTAATATGCGCCATCCATGGCAGTCACAAAGTGCAATAAACGGTCATGGATGCCATCACCTGAAGTACCAAACATACGTTCTAACATGGCATCAATAATGCTCAAATCTTTGGTATAAGCAATAAAGAATAAACCCTGATCGCCCTTGCCATCACCATAAGGTAAAGAGTGGCGCAAAATTTCCATTTCATCGCCTGCATCATCTTCAACGACTGTACGTGAAACGTGCGAATTTTCAGGTTGTACATCTTCGTCTAATTCAATCGATTCAAGTTTGGTGCGTCCAATCACGTGTTCTTGGGCATCGACTTTGAGCTTTTTCCATTTTTCTAAATCGTGACAATAGCGCTGTGCAAAAATAAAAGAACCATCGGCAAACACGCCTGCATCTTCCCCTAAAAGTGCAACTTCGGCACGATCATCTGGAAATTGTGGGTTTTCGGTACCATCAATAAATCCCGTCATGTCGCGTCCATCAAAATAACGGAAACAGACCCGTTCATCCAACACTTCAATTTTGTCTTGGATCCCCTCAAAAAAGGCCTGACTGAGCGCAAAGCAAATATCTGAACGGGCACTCGCGAGATGAATAATCACATCGGCAGGCACGACAGGCATTGGGTACGCCCCTTGAATCGGTTGTAATTGTTTAAAACCCTCTGGAGATTGCTCATAGAGTTGTGCCCAAAGTTCAGGACCAAAAGCAACGCCAGTTTTAATTTGGGCATGTGGATGTTGGGTAATCAAACGATCCCGTGTGCTAAACAAGTCAGCCAATTTTTCTTTTAACTCAGTAATGCTTAAGTCTTTTAAACGAAGTACAAGAAAGCGAGCATGATCTGAAGGTAGTGGCAAAATTACAGATTGGGCAGTCATGTATAGCTCCTGAAAATTTGTTGTTTTCTATAAAGTTGACTTTATTGTGCCTGATTGCATGCAGGCTTAATAGCCTGAACCCGATTTTATTCAACGTTTTTAGTCATGAGATTAAGTGAAATATCATATAATGCACTGTCTTGTGAAAAGCGGCGATATATGTCTTATCAAGTTTGGATTGCGTTTATGTTGGCCTGTTGGGTGATTAGTGTTTCACCTGGCGCGGGTGCGATTGCCTCGATGTCGAGTGGTTTGAATTATGGTTTTCGACATGGGTATTGGAATGCGATTGGTCTACAACTCGCTTTATTATTGCAAATCGCGATTGTAGCCGCAGGGGCAGGGGTATTATTTGCGACAACGCCTTGGGCATTTCTGATTGTGAAATGGTTTGGTGTGGCGTATTTGTTGTATCTGGCGTATTTGCAATGGGTAGCGCCTGCACAGTCGATTGAAATTCAGCATGAGTTGACGCGCAAATCTGCTGGAAAATTGGTGATGTACGGCTTTCTGGTTAATATGAGCAATCCCAAAGCAATTGTGTTTTTATTGGCAGTTTTACCGCAATTTTTAGATTTATCTAAACCACAATGGACGCAATATGCAATTATGGCGTTGACCATGATTAGTATTGATTTGATTGTGATGGCGGGCTATACGGGCTTGGCTGCAAAAGTTTTGCGTTTGTTAAGATCACCGAAGCAGCAAAAATTTATGAATCGTACTTTTGCTGCATTGTTTGCAGGTGCTGCGTTTTTGTTGAGTTTGGTGCATCAGTAATGTCTTCAATTACACAAAAGTGTACGCTGTAATTATAAAAATAGATTGAGACATACGTTGAAAATAAAATGTATTCCGCGAGCACTTTATTGGCAACATTGGTGGATCAGCATGTTGCTTTTAAGTTTTTCAACTTTAATTGCAATTGGATTAGCAATTCAGTTTTCAGTAGATAGCGTGTTTTGGCCAATTGCTTTGATGGCACATTTGAGTATCAATTTGATTTTTTCTTTTGTATTTGCCGCCTTGCAAACTTATTTTAAACATACGGTGTGGCAAAGTGTGGTGTTGATTAATATTACGGCTGTGTTGTTGATTGCCATTCATGCAATGTTTTATCTACAAAAGATAGATTGGAATGCTGTTTCAGAAAGTCAGCAGCAATTGAGTCTTTTACAGCAAGTGATTCATAGTGATATAGCACTGTGGATAGCGTATATACTGCCATTTTTGGTCGTAATGCTCATTGCTGCAATACAAAAATATAGATATTCATTAACGAAAAACTAAGCTATCTTTCTGACTTTTTGAACGCTAAAAATCACCGCAAAAATGATCGCCATAGTCATCACAATACTTAAACCTGTCGAAATATTTAAGCCCGCACTTGACCATAAACCTACGCTGACTGCAATTTGCGCCACAATAAATGCCCAAATCACCATTTGTTTAGGCGAGTGAGCCAATAAACGTGCGGTTAAAGCGGGAATCACCAACAATGCGCCCATCAATAAAGAACCGACTGCACGTAAAGCCAATACGGTAAATAATGCCAACAACAACATAAAAATCAGGCGTTGCCATTGGGCATTCACGCCTTCACTGACCGCAATATCAGGGTCAATTGCAATTTGAATTTGTGCCTGCCAAAATTTATACAGCACCGCTAAAGCAACAATAATCACTAGGGCAAATACAGGTAAATCTGCCCATGAAATGGTGAGTAAATCACCAAATAAATAGCTCAGCAACTCAGGACGCAAACTTGGAATATGTTGAATAAAGAGCAACCCTGAACAGAGCAAGGTCGCAGAGCAGAGCGCCAATAATGCATCATTCGGCAACCGTGGATCATGTAAAATCCACAAAACACCCACCAATAATAATGCCAAGAAGGTCACACCCATCCACAGAGGTAAACTCAACGCGCCTGCAATCGCCACACCCAATAAGGTGCCATGCGCCATCGTATCGGCAAAAAAGGACATACGTCGCCACAGCATTAAACAGCCAAGTGGGGCGGTCAAAAATACCAATAAACTGCCCATGATCCATGCAGGTAACAGCAATTGTAGCCAATCCATCATGGGTTAAGCTTCCGGTTCAGGGTGAATATGAGGACGTGAATCATGCTGACAAGGCTCGGCATGATCGCCATGGGCGCAGTGTTCATGGTGATGTTGATAAAACACCCGATTGGTTCCAAAAATAGCTTGGTATTCAGGATGTTGCTGTACATTTTCGGGCAAACCGCTACAGCAAATGTGTTTATTTAAACATACCACACGATGCGTACCTTGCATGACCCATTGCAAATCATGCGACACCATCAACACCGCACAGCCATATTTGCTCGGTAAGTTGCGCACATAGTCATACAGTTCAGCTTCGGACTGAATATCTAGTCCTTGCATCGGCTCATCCAGTACCAAAACATCAGGTTGACGTAATAAGGCGCGTGCCAATAGCACCCGTTGCCGCTCACCACCAGACAGTTGTTGTACTTTTGAATCTTGCAGTTTGGCAATGCCAGTATCGCGGATAATTTCTGCTTTAATTGCGTCTGGGCATTTTTCTAAAGCCAGTAAATCTTTCACTCTTAAAGGCAAGCTGTGTGAAGGATTAAACTTTTGCGGCACATAAGAAAAGGTCAATTTGCGAGCATTTACGAGCTTGCCTGCATTTGGTTTGACAATGCCAAGCAAGACTTTAATTAGAGTCGATTTTCCTGCGCCATTGGGGCCAATTAGCGTGACAATTTCACGTGCATGTAATTCAAAATCGACATTTTTTAAAATATCGCGCTCATCTATTCGCACCTGAATATTGTGCAAGGCGATGAGCGGTGCAGTGGTTATTTGCTGTTGCACTGCTGACATTTTCCAGAAATCTCAATAATGCTGTGATGCGGGCTAAAGCGGTCAGAGGCTGCCAACTGATCTAATTGCTCTAATAAACCTTGCGCTGAAGCTTCTTTAACGACTTTACATTCAGTACAGATTAAAAAAGCCGCTTGGTGTCCTTCACGTGGATGACAGCAAGGAATATAGGCATTGATTGAAGTCAAACGGTGAATTAGTCCTTTTTCCAGTAAAAAATCTAAAGTACGGTACACCGTTGGCGGTGCTGCAGGACGATCAGACTCACTTTTAATTTTCGCCAATAAATCATAAGCACCCATTGGTGCAGATGCCTTGAGAATGAGTTCCAACACTTCTTTACGTAGCGGTGTTAAACGAGCACCTGTTGCCGCACATAAACTTTCAGCTTCGGCAAGACGTTGATCGACATTGTGATGGTCGTGAACGCCATGTAATGCATTGTGATGCTCGTGCGAACATAAGCTCATAGCCACCCCAGTTGAACTTTAAAAGAAAAACGACAGTAAATCTTAGCATGAAGCGTTATTAGTTTCGATTATACGTAGGTATTTTTATAAATTTGTTATATTATAACATTTGTCGATTTTTCGTGATATGCCGCAATGTTTCGTTTATTTAGTTTCTGTCTTTTAGCGTTATGCAGTACTGTCAGCATGGCGCAGGCTTTGGTGGTGTCTACCCATCCTATCTATTTGATTGCCCAAAAAGTCACGCAAAATATCGAAACACCCACGTTATTACTGGCAGATCAAACAGGGCATGATGTATCGCTCACGCCTGCACATCGAAAAATCATCCAAGATGCGGATTTAATTATTTGGCTAGGTAAGGCGCATGAAGCACCGCTAGAACGTGTATTACATCAAAATCCTAAAGCGATTGCTTTATTAGATACGGGCATTATGAAAACTTTGCCGCAGCGTTCAGAACGTGGTGCAGCATTAAAAAATACAGTAGACAGCCATGTCTGGCTAGACCCAAACAATGCGGTGCGTATCGGCTTCTTTATTGCTGCGTTACGTTCTCAGCAAATGCCTGAACATCGCGATGCTTATTGGAACAACGCACGTGCCTTCGCACAGAGTTTATTCAAAAGTGCAAGTCAGTTTCAGACTCAAACTGCAGTACAGCCATATTGGGCTTATCACGATGCCTATCAATATTTAGAACGTGCCTTAAATTTAGAATTTTCTGGGTCGATGACCAATGATCCGCATATTGCGCCAACAGTCGCACAAATTAAATATTTGAACGATCACCGACCAAATCCAAAAATGTGCCTACTTGCAGAAGGACATGCCAGTAAAAATCAGTATATGAAATTGAATCCAATTGTGTTTCAAAAGGTCGATGAAAGCATGCGCGGCGCAGATGATTTTGTGCAAGCGTGGCAGCAATTAGCCAAGCAAACCAAGGCTTGTGTATTAAATGCACGAAAATGATGCGTTTTTTAAGCAAATTTGAAATATGACAATTCCGAGACAAACATGCAAAAAAACACGACTAAGGTCGGGAAACGATTGCATGTTCAGGGGGCTAACTCTATAATGCCTGCGATAAAAAACGATCATCAGTTGAACTTGTCAAGCATTAATGCTGTGAGTGGATAAAAAAATGAGCCGAACTAGTCGCTTGATTGACCGACGATTAGCTAAAGCTTTGGTCTTCTTACAAGCATTCATGATTCCAGTTTCAGCCCTGATAGCGTGGGTCTTGAAAGACTCAACGGCTGCCTTAAGCGCTGCACTTGGTGCTAGTGTTTGTTGGTTGGCAAGTTGTTATTTTTCATGGCAGTCGTTTCGAGCAGCAGGTGCACGAGCGTCCAGACAGGTTCTTTCGAACATGTATAGAGGAATGCTCGGTAAGTTTGCAATCGTGATCGTAGGATTCATTTTAATTTTAAGCAATGTACAGCCGTTATCCCCGGTGGCATTGTTTTGTGGTTTTATGCTCGTTCAAAGCATGTCGTGGGTTGCGCCATTTTGGGTGTCACGATTACAAAAACGAGTCTAAACGCAGCAAAAATTGAAAAGTTTTTCAGGAATAGGCGAGATATCAAGCAGCACGCGATGTTCGTTTGTTCTATTAGTTTTTTTACATTGACCAGGTGTGATTTATGGCTGCTGAAGAACATGCCCTTACTTCGACCGAGTATATCAAGCATCACTTGACCAATATGACCTATGGCAAAATGCCAGACGGTTCATGGAAGTTGGCTGAGTCTGCTGAAGAAGCTCAACAGATGGGGTTCACTGCTATTCACTTGGATTCAATGGGTTGGTCTATCGGACTTGGTCTGATCTTCTGTTTATTGTTCTGGATTGTTGCGAAAGCTGCAAATTCAGGCGTGCCTGGTAAATTCCAGTCAGTAATTGAAGTGATTATCGAGTTTGTGGATTCAAGTGTACGTGATACCTTCCATGGGAAGTCTCGATTAATTGCACCCTTAGCATTAACCATTTTCGTGTGGATTTTCCTCATGAACTTGATGGATTTGATCCCTGTTGACTTTATTCCTTATGTAGCTCAACAGGCGATTGCATCTATGCTGGGTGTGGACCCTCATCAGGTTTACTTTAAAATTGTTCCGACTACAGATCCAAACATTACCTTAGGTATGTCTATTTCTGTATTCTTCTTAATTATTTTCTATAGTATTCGTGAGAAAGGTGTTGGCGGCTTCGTTGGTGAGTTGGCACTTAACCCATTCAACCCAAGTAATCCAGTTGCTAAAGTGCTTTTAATTCCATTCAACTTATTGTTGGAATTGACTACTTTCTTGGCGCGACCAGTTTCATTGGCTCTACGACTGTTCGGTAACATGTATGCGGGTGAGTTAATCTTCATTCTTATCGCGTTATTACCGTTCTGGATCCAGTGGGCATTGTCTGTGCCTTGGGCGATTTTCCACATTTTGATTATTACGCTACAAGCATTCATTTTCATGATGTTGACTATCGTGTACATGAGCATGGCAAGCGAAAAGCATTAATGGTATGGCCTAACTGTCATCGGGCGGTTGGGCACACAATTTTTTAACTTAATTTGGTATAAAACCTAACCTCTGAGGAATTATCATGGAACTCACTTTAGGTCTAGTTGCAATTGCATCTGCTATCTTGATCGCTTTCGGTGCTTTAGGTACTGCGATTGGTTTTGGTCTTTTAGGCGGTCGCTTCCTTGAAGCTGTTGCTCGTCAACCAGAATTGGCTCCACAACTTCAAACTCGTATGTTCTTAATCGCAGGTCTTCTTGATGCTGTGCCTATGATCGGTGTTGGTATTGGCTTGTTCTTCATCTTCGCTAATCCATTTGTAGGTTAATCAGCTTAATTCCGAAATTCACTATTTGAGGAATTTGCAATGAATATCAACCTCACATTGTTTGGCCAAGCGATTGCATTTGCGATTTTCGTCGCATTCTGCATGAAGTTTGTATGGCCACCACTAATCAATGCGATTAGTGAGCGTCAGCGTCGTATTGCTGACGGCTTAAATGCAGCTGAGAAAGCCAAAGCTGATCTTGCCGATGCGCAAGCTCAAGTGAAAGCTGAATTAGATGCAGCTAAAGCACAAGCGGCTCAATTGATCGAACAAGCGAATCGTCGTGCAGCACAATTGGTAGAAGAAGCGCGTACCCAAGCATCTGCTGAAGGTGAGCGTATTCGTCAACAAGCGAAAGAAGCTGTTGATACAGAAATCAATTCTGCTCGCGAAGAATTACGTCAACAAGTAGCTGCGCTTGCAGTAACTGGTGCAGAGAAAATTCTTAGCCAGCAAGTTGACGCAGAAGCTCACAATGCCATGCTGACTCAGCTGGCTGCTAAACTTTAAGAGAGAGGCAGATTATGGCTGAACTCTTGACGTTGGCACGCCCATACGCTAAAGCAGCATTTGCTTACGCTTCTGAGCAAGGTGCAACTGACAATTGGTCAACAGCACTTAACTTGCTCAGTGCTGCGGTGCAAGACGAAGCATTTTCAGCTTACTTAAATCGCCCTGAGCTTACGCCTGCTGAGCAGGTGAGTATTTTTGCCAAAGTTTTAGGTGAAGACCAAACTGCAGCAGTGTCAAACTTTTTGACATTGCTTGCTGAAAACAACCGTTTGGCTTTGCTTCCTGAAATTCAAGCAGAATACGAACAGCTCAAATCACAGAATAACAATACTGTGGATGTTGTGATTGAATCAGCATTCCCATTGACTTCTGTACAAGAACAAATTCTTGCTCAAGCGTTAGAAAAACGTTTCGCTGCGGCAGTAAATGTTTCTGTAGAAGTGAACCCAGCGTTAATTGCGGGTGTGGTTATTCGTGCAGGCGACCAAGTGATAGATGATTCTGCGCTTAACAAGCTTGAAAAAATGCGGACACGTCTTTTAGCTTAATTGCGAAGACTGAACTAATAAAAGATTGAGGTATAGCGCAATGCAACAACTGAATCCATCCGAGATCAGTGCGCTCATTAAACAGCGTATCGGCGATCTGGACACCAGCGCGACCGCTAAAAACGAAGGTACCATTGTTATGGTATCCGACGGTATTGTGCGCATTCACGGCCTTGCTGATGCAATGTACGGTGAAATGATCGAATTCGACGGCGGCTTATTTGGTATGGCACTGAACCTAGAACAGGATTCAGTGGGCGTCGTTGTTTTAGGTAACTACTTAAGCCTTCAAGAAGGTCAAAAAGCACGTTGCACAGGTCGTGTATTAGAAGTTCCAGTTGGTCCAGAACTTTTAGGCCGTGTGGTAGATGCTTTGGGTAACCCAATTGATGGTAAAGGCCCTATTGATGCAAAATTAACTGATGCTGTAGAAAAAGTAGCACCAGGCGTAATTTGGCGTCAATCAGTGGATCAACCTGTTCAAACTGGTTATAAATCAGTTGATACCATGATCCCTGTAGGCCGTGGTCAACGTGAGTTGATCATTGGTGACCGTCAAACTGGTAAAACAGCAATGGCGATCGATGCGATCATCGCTCAGAAAAACTCTGGCATTAAGTGTGTATACGTAGCAATTGGTCAAAAACAATCGACTATCGCAAACGTAGTACGTAAGCTAGAAGAAACTGGCGCTATGGCGTATACCACTGTTGTCGCAGCAGGTGCATCTGATCCAGCAGCAATGCTGTATTTAGCTCCGTACTCTGGTTGTACAATGGGTGAATACTACCGTGACCGTGGTGAAGACGCGTTAATCATTTATGATGACTTGTCTAAGCAAGCTGTTGCGTATCGTCAAATTTCATTGCTTTTACGTCGTCCACCAGGTCGTGAAGCGTATCCAGGTGACGTGTTCTATCTACACTCGCGTCTACTTGAGCGTGCTTCTCGTGTATCTGCTGACTACGTTGAGAAATTCACTAACGGTGAAGTTAAAGGTCAAACTGGTTCTTTAACTGCATTGCCGATTATTGAAACTCAAGCAGGTGACGTATCTGCATTCGTACCAACCAACGTAATTTCGATTACAGATGGTCAGATCTTCTTAGAAACATCATTATTCAACGCAGGTATCCGTCCTGCTGTGAACGCGGGTATTTCTGTATCGCGTGTTGGTGGTTCTGCTCAAACTAAGATCATCAAAAAATTGTCTGGTGGTATCCGTACCGCTTTGGCGCAATACCGTGAATTGGCAGCGTTTGCTCAGTTCGCTTCTGACCTTGACGAAGCAACTCGTAAGCAACTTGAACATGGTCAACGTGTAACTGAGTTAATGAAGCAGAAACAATATGCGCCATACTCAATTGCTGACCAAGCTGTTTCAGTTTATGCATCTAACGAAGGCTATATGGCTGACGTAGAAGTGAAGAAAATCGTAGACTTTGATGCTGCGTTAATCTCTTACTTCCGTTCAGAACATGCTGCGTTAATGCAACAAATCGATGAAACTGGTGATTTCAACAAAGACATCGAAGCTGCAATCAAAGCAGGTATTGAAAGCTTTAAAGCGACTCAAACTTACTAATTTAGCATTGGCTAGTTAGGGGTTTGGTTCACGGAATCAACCTTCGGAAGCCTGAAAGGGCTTTCGAATACTAGGTTAAGCGTATGGCAAATTTAAAAGAAATTCGCGCCAAAGTTGCTAGTATCAAGAGCACGCAAAAGATTACTCGCGCGATGCAAATGGTTGCTGCTTCTAAGATGCGTCGTGCGCAAGAGCGCATGGCTCAAGGCCGTCCGTATGCCGAAAATATGCACCGTGTAATTGCTCATTTGGTACAGGCGAACCCTGAATACAAACACCGTTATATGATTGAACGCCCTGTAAAACGCGTTGGTTATATCATCGTGTCTTCAGATCGTGGTTTGGCAGGTGGCTTGAACATTAACTTGTTCAAGAAAGTTGTAAAGCATGTACAGCAACAACAAGAGCAGTCAATTGAAGTTCAGTTTGCTTTAATTGGTCAAAAAGCGGTTTCGTTTTTTAAAAACTACGGCGGTAAAGTGCTTGGTGCAACTACAAACGTAGGTGACGCGCCAAGTCTTGAACAGTTATCTGGTTCTGTGCAAGTGATGTTAGATGCGTACGATAAAGGCGAGTTAGATCGCATTTACCTCGTGTCAAACGGCTTTGTCAATGCCATGACTCAAGATCAGAAAATCGAACAACTTGTTCCTTTAGCATCTGCTGAAGAAAACAAGACTCTTAACCGTCAATACGGTTGGGATTATATCTATGAACCAGAAGCTGAAGAGCTGTTAAATGGTTTATTGGTTCGTTACATCGAGTCTATGGTTTATCAAGGTGTGATTGAAAACATCGCATGTGAACAGTCTGCGCGTATGGTTGCAATGAAAGCTGCAACAGATAACGCAGGTGAACTGATCAAGAGCCTACAACTTATTTATAACAAGCTGCGTCAAGCCGCGATTACTCAGGAAATTTCTGAAATCGTTGGTGGTGCCGCTGCCGTTTAACATTATTAGTTTGAATTGAGGAGACAGCAATGAGTGGCGGTCGTATCATTCAGATCATCGGCGCGGTTATCGACGTCGAGTTTGAACGCAACAGCGTTCCTAAGATCTATGACGCTCTCCAAGTTGACGGTACTGAAACTACATTAGAAGTTCAGCAACAACTTGGTGATGGCGTAGTTCGTACTATTGCAATGGGTTCTACTGAAGGCCTTAAGCGTGGTTTGAACGTAACTAACACTAACGCGCCAATCTCTGTACCAGTAGGTACAGCGACACTTGGTCGTATCATGGACGTTCTTGGTCGCCCTATCGACGAAGCTGGTCCAGTTGCAACTGAAGAGCGTTTACCAATTCACCGTCAAGCGCCTTCTTATGCAGAACAAGCGGCTTCTACTGACCTTTTAGAAACTGGTATTAAAGTCATTGACTTACTTTGCCCGTTCGCGAAAGGTGGTAAAGTTGGTCTGTTCGGTGGTGCGGGTGTTGGTAAAACCGTAAATATGATGGAGTTGATCAACAACATCGCTAAAGCGCACTCAGGTTTATCTGTATTCGCTGGTGTTGGTGAGCGTACTCGTGAAGGTAACGACTTCTATCACGAAATGAAAGACTCTAACGTTCTTGACAAAGTAGCAATGGTCTACGGTCAGATGAACGAGCCACCTGGTAACCGTTTACGCGTAGCGTTAACTGGTTTGACTATGGCTGAGTACTTCCGTGATCAAAAAGATGAGAACGGTAAAGGTCGTGACGTATTATTGTTCGTAGACAACATCTACCGTTATACACTAGCAGGTACTGAAGTATCAGCACTTCTAGGTCGTATGCCATCTGCAGTAGGTTATCAGCCTACACTTGCAGAAGAGATGGGTGTTCTTCAAGAACGTATTACTTCAACTAAGTCTGGTTCGATTACATCTATTCAAGCTGTATACGTACCTGCCGATGACTTGACTGACCCATCACCTGCTACAACGTTCGCGCACTTAGACGCAACTGTAGTATTGAGCCGTGATATTGCATCTCAAGGTATTTACCCTGCGATCGATCCACTAGACTCAACTTCACGTCAGTTAGATCCATTAGTTGTTGGTACTGAGCATTACGAAATTGCTCGTTCAGTTCAAAACGTTCTTCAACGTTATAAAGAATTGAAAGACATTATCGCAATTCTTGGTATGGACGAATTGTCAGAAGAAGACAAACTTACTGTATACCGTGCACGTAAGATCCAACGTTTCTTCTCTCAACCGTTCCACGTAGCTGAAGTATTTACTGGCGCGCCTGGTAAACTTGTACCGCTTAAAGATACAATTCGTGGCTTTAAAGGTCTTCTAGCTGGTGAATACGATCATATCCCAGAACAAGCGTTCTATATGGTTGGTGGTATTGACGAAGTGATTGCTAAAGCCGAGAAACTTTAATTAGCAGCTCTAATTTAGGAGATTCTCATGGCGACTATGCAATGTGATGTTGTAAGTGTAAAAGAGTCTTTGTACTCGGGCACTGTGACTATGCTAATTGCAAAAGGTGCTGGCGGTGAACTCGGTATTATGCCGGGTCACGCACCACTGGTAACTTTGCTTCAGCCGGGTGCAATCCGCGTTCTGCTGGAAAATGGTACAGAAGAATTAATCTATGTATCTGGTGGCGTTCTAGAAGTTCAACCGCATGTTGTTACGATTCTTGCAGATACTGCAGTTCGTGCAGAAAACTTAGATGAAGCGGCAATTATTGAAGCGCGTAAACACGCTGAACAATTGTTGGCAAATCAAAAGAGCGATTTGGACTCTGCTGCTGCTTTGGCTGCTTTGGCAGAAACTGCTGCACAGTTGGAAACCATCCGCAAAATCAAAAACCGCGCACTTTAATTGTCGGTTTAAGATTGAAAAAAGCCACTCGAAAGAGTGGCTTTTTTTATGCTGTTTGGAATTGAAGCCTTATCTTTGCTTAAGATGCTGTATTGGTAGTTTCAGTAGGCTGATTTGACTCACCTTGTAAAATCATCCCCGCCAGTTTTAGCATTTCAGCTTGAATACTCCCCATTTGCTGTTCCAGTTTCTTAAAGTCCACTTTGCTTAAATCGACTTGTCCATTTAAAAATGGTGAAGCCAAAACTTGCTGATTGGCAGCCAATAAGTTTTGACGGATGGTATCAATTTCCTGTGTTTTTAAGTCTAGGCTGCTTAGTGTTTGATTGAAGCCTTGTAACTGCTGTTGTAATTGAGTCGCTGCAATTTGTAATTGTTGTGGATCTTGCGCATCTACAGCGGTTTGCAATTCAGACTTGGTTTGATTTAGTTGTTCGACATATTGACCTGCTTTGAGCTGTAGATCAGCCACATCGCGCACAATATAGAACATATTGCCACTGCTTAATGGAGCGTTGGTTGGGTTTGTATTGCTGTTGGATGATGCGTTGGAATCATCTTGATTAGTTGTTTGCGTTTGCGGCGTGTTCATTTGATCACAGGCGCTGAGTAGCAAGGCAGAACTCAATAGTGCAAACGGAAGTAGTGTCTTCGAAGATACATTTTTCATATTCATGTGATTTTTGGTACTCATTGAGAATGAATATAAAACGAAAATATGAATAAAAAACAGATTGTTGCAAAGCAATAACAAATCTTAATTTTTTTGTCTAAATCAAAAAAATAGGAGTTTTAAAGAAACTCCTATGAATTACACTTCTTTCATAAAAGAAAAATGATCATAAGTAATGCGTCGAATTGATATTGATAGTCCCTTCTCTTGCGCCATATATGGCTCAGGATGAGGAATATATTCCGCAAGAGGATGAGGGAGCTGAATTATTGATTTAAAGAGAATTTATGAAAGAACTCTTTAACTTGCTGAATAAAAAATTATTTAGCCAATTCAGCCTCAATCGCTTCTACAATGCGCGGGTCATCTGCGGTTAAATCTGGGGCAAAACGCGCCACCACTTCACCTTGTTTATTCACCAAAAACTTTTCAAAGTTCCACAATACTTCAGGTGGTTCATTTGGGGTTAAGCCGTAATCAACTAAATCTTTCCACCATGGGCCTTCACCAATACGTTCAGGAATTGCTTGCGTTAAAGCCGTGTAGAGAGGATGTTTTTCTGCACCCACGACTGGAATTTTAGCAAACAATGGAAAACTCACCTGATAATTCAGTGAGCAAAATTCCTGAATTTCTGTATCGCTACCCGGTTCTTGTGCCAAGAAATCATTCGATGGAAAGGCTAAAATTTCTAAGCCTTGTGCCTGTTTTGCTGCGTAGAGTTGCTGTAAGCCTTCGTATTGCGGGGTTAAGCCACATTTTGATGCCACGTTCACGATCAACAACACTTTTCCTGCATATTGATTTAATGTGGTTTCCGTACCCTGATTGGTTTTTACTGCAATGTCATAAACTGAAGTGCGCATAGTTGCTTCCTAGAATCTGTATTTTACCGCTACTGTTGTAACTGTAATTTTTGGGTACAGCAAGTTTTATAGCAAAGAAATTTACGACACTGATGGAATCCCGCATAGCCGTGATATTGCGCAGAAAAATGTAATTCGTATCTGCATTTTATTTTATTGATGGATAAATCGAGCGAAAAGTGCCATAAATAGACACTGGGTTTTTAGCACTTTGCATCACAAGTCAGTTATAGAAAAGGGTTTCACAGCAGGTATGCTGTTTGGTACAACAAGGATGATGAATACATGATACGGTCAGATAAAGGCGTATTTTGGGCAATTTTATTGCCATTGATTGCGGTATTGATTTGGTCTTTAAATATTGCAGTAACGAGGTATGTGGCGGAGTATATTTCACCCGTCAGTATCAGTTTTTATCGCTGGTTGATTGCTTTTCTGATTTTAACCCCGTGGATATTGCCCAAAGTTTGGCAGCAGCGTGAGTTGATTCGTCCACATTTGAAACAGTTGGCAGTGCTTAGTGCTTTTGGTTTGGTGCTGTATCAAGGTCTAAGCTATACCGCAGCCAATTACACCACTGCAACCAATATGGGCATTATTAATGCGTTTATTCCCATGTTTACGGTTTTGGTTTCATTGCTGATCTTAAAAGACATTCCGACACGATTTGCGGTTTTTGGCTGCATTATTTCATTTTCGGGTTTGTTGTATGTGATTGCACAAGGAGATTTGCGTCAACTCAGTCAGCTGACAGGACATGCGGGCGATATGCTCATGGTTTTGGCGGTATTTTTTTACGCCTTTTATGGGGTGTTTTTAAAGAAATGGAATTTAAAATTGCCGCTCATGCTGAGTCTTTATGTGCAAATTATATTCGCCTTACTTTACCATCTGCCATTTATTTTGTGGTTCGGCTTGGATCATTTAAATAGCCAAAATGGTTTAAGTGTGCTGTATGCAGGTATATTTCCTTCAATTATTGCACCTTTGGTATGGATGTTGGCCGTTCAATATTTAGGGCCAAATCGCACCAGTATTTTTATGAATTTGATGCCTGTTTTCACGGCTATCATTGCATATTTTTGGTTGGCAGAAGTGTGGGGGAGTTATCACAGTATCGGTGGATTGATTATTTTAACGGGTATTGTGTTGGCACAAATGAAAGCACGCGTACACATTCAAGCAAAAAGTTGAGTTTAATTGGTATTTTTTTTGATCACATAAAGGTGTATTTAAAATGCCTTTTATTCAAAATTTATACAGTATTGAGTGTTATGAATTATGACAGTTTTTTTAATTTTTCTAAAATAATTGTAAAAATAGTAAGATAATTTAAATTGTTAAGAAAAAAAGATGAATCTTTCATTGAATATTTGTCTTGGATTAATAGGAAAAATCTATTTGTATAGTCGACTAAATTACTCCATAATTCACGTACTGAAAATGATCCACTGTATTCAATAATCAGTGAAATATCATTTGCAGCAAGATTTTCAAACCCTCTGGATGTGCTTTTATACACATCCTTTTTATGCTCAACCATCCCTATATGGTTGAGCTTTTTTTTATCCACTGGAGCGAATAACCTCGTGGTTCAGCACGAGGATATAAGCGACTGGAGTAAACCATATGAACGACACGAAATGTCGTTTTAAATACTTGTACTATAGTCACTATTAAGAAAAATACTGTTAAAATAATTGGATGAAGACACTCAAATTACGCATAAAAGACAAACATTGCAAGGTGCTAAATCAGTTAGCATCCGAAGTAAATTTTGTCTGGAATTATGTCAATGATTTGTGTTTTAAGCATCTACAACGTAAACAACAATTCTTTTCAGCATACGACCTTGCAAATACACGAAAGGCACATCGAAAGAATGCAACTTGCACAGTCAAACTATTCAGGCAGTGACAGAAGAATTGGTCACAAGACGCAAGCAGTTCAAAAAAGCAAAACTAAAATGGCGTGTCAGTAATAAAAAATCAGCTATACGTTCACTGGGTTGGATACCGTTTAAAAAGGTTGCAATCAAATATGCTGATGACTATGTTCAATATGGCAAGCATCAATTTAAACTATGGGATAGTTACGGATTAAGTCAATACAATATCAAAACAGGCACATTCGTAGAAGATAGTCGTGGACGTTGGTATGTTTGTCTTGTAGTTGATGCAGTCAAAATAGAAAAAACAACGCTAAAACCTCAATTGGCATAGATTTAGGTTTAAAAGATTTAGCGACTTGTTCAGATGGCGTAAAACTTAAAGCACCTCAAATCTATCGGCAATATGAACAAAAACTTGGTATTGCTCAACGTGCAAAAAATAAGAAACGTGTCAAAGCCATCCATGCCAAGATTAAAAATGTAAGACAAAACATGCTGCATCAATTCAGCCGAAAACTGGTGAATGAACATGCAGCCATCTTCGTTGGCAATGTGAATGCCAAAGCATTAGCACAAACCAGATTGGCTAAATCAGTGCTAGATGCCAGTTGGACAACACTAAGAACCATGCTCAAGTATAAATGCGAGAACGCAGGGGTATGTTATGAAGAAGTCAATGAAGCCTATACCACCCAAACTTGTTCGTGCTGTGGCTCACGCTATAGTAGTCCGAAAGATACCGTCTTGGCTGTCAACCTAATTTAGTAATTATTTACCTTATATTTGATAAGCAGTTTGATGTTTTAATACACCATAGCATAGGTGTACTAACTTACGCATTGCAGCACTAACAATCAGCATTTTAGGCTTTCCTTTTTCACGTAGTCGCTGATACAGTGCCTTAATATGGGGATTATATTGAAGTGCAACTATAGATGGCATAAATAGGCTAGAGCGTATTTTACTATCACCTGCTTTTGATAAACGACTTCGTTTATTGACCGAACTGCCAGATTGGAAATGTATAGGAACTAGACCAACATAAGCTGCGACCTGACTTGCTTTTTCAAAGCGATGAGAGCGTAATAACCCTAGCATGAGCAATCCAGTTTTCCTTCCTACTGCTGGAATAGTAGTTAGTAAAGCAAGATCATTTTTTAGCTCTGAATCACCATTTACATGACTAGAGATCGTTTCATCCAATCTAATAATCTCTTGTTCAAGTTGTTGAATACGAATATTAATTGAGAGTAATACTTGTGGAAATGTTTGAGTAGATTGAGCCTTTTCTAAACGATTCTTTTCACGTTGCAAGTCTTCTTCAAGAACTGCATATCTATTTATTAAAGCCTTTAATATTCTTACATTTTCTTTCTCAGGTTGCCATGTTGCTAACTTAACAGTATTTGCATAATAGACGAGAGCTTCGCTATCTGCTTTATCTGTTTTATTTAGCATTGATAATCCTTTTGCAAACGCTCGAACTCTTGCAGGATTAGCGATACATATTGTTAATTCCATATCATATAAAAAATGAGCTAGATTCTCATGATATACCGATGTAGCTTCCATTACAGCCCGAGTGTCTGATAAATTAACATCTAGTTCGGTTAACCACTTTACGAGTTTAACAAAACCAGATTGTGCATTATCAAACCTTTTGGTTTTTCTCTTTCCAGTTAGACCAGAAGGAAAAATACAACAATCAATTTTGGCTTTACTGACATCAATACCCAATGTAATCATGTGTACCTCTACAATCCATATAGTGTTTTAATTACTCACTAATCACGATCTAACCTTGTGAATACAGCATCAAAGTGCTTAGTTACCGTTCAGAGTTGAAAGGAGTAATTAGGGGAAAATTGTAGACTTACTCTTTCGGACAAACTTAGAAGTTTTAGGTAGAACACAAGCTCTACAATTTTCATATAGTGATAGCTAATCACTATACAAACTAAGATACAAGGTAGAGCAGGACTTGGAATAAGAGAATGGCAGTGTGTGGAGTGCGGTACGCTCCATGATCGGGATGTAAATTCCGCACTGAATATTCTTGCGCTCGGACATGAGCGTCTAGCAGTAGGAATCTCCGTCCTTTAGGTCGGGGAGGATGTCAACTAAAATTTGTCTAAAGCTAGGCGCGAATCACTGCCCCACTCTCTGCATCTAAAATACGGCTAGGTTGCTGGCTTAAACCCAAATCACCATTTAAGTAGTGCAATTGTTGATGGAAATATTGCGTTGTCTCTTGCAAAGAGCGTGCAGGGGCAAGTCCCGCAGGATTGGCACTGGTCGATACAATAAAGCCATCAAAGGCATGGCATAACGCCATACATAAAGGATGATTGGTTACGCGCACCGCTACTTTGGGGTGTTGACCTGTAATCCACTCTGGAATTGCGGCTGTGCTGGGTAATAGCCAGGTGGTTGCTCGATCTGTGGGATAAGTATTCGTCCATGACGCAATTACGCGATCTCGCATTTCGGGGTTTAAATCCTGCAGCAAATGCTCTACTTGTGACAGATGTCCTGCCAGTAAAATCACACCTTTTTCAATCGGACGCTGTTTCAGACGCAAAATTTCCAAAAATGCCTGTTGATTATATGGATCACATCCCAATCCCCAAACCGCCTCTGTAGGATAGGCCAGTACCTGTCCTTGTTGTAGACATGCAGCGGCTTCGGTGACAGAAGTTGTAATCATGGGAGTTTTACCTAAACAGAAACGTGAAATAGGCGCTTATTGTGAACCTTATTTGAGTGGACGACAACGCAGATATAAACCTGATTGTTGTAAACAGAAGCCCATGAGTTCCAGTTCCATTAATGCGCTGGTGAGTGTGGCAATATCTAAATTCAGTTGCTGTGCCAAGTGATCGATGCTTTGTCCGACCCAATCCAGTTGTTGATACAGTGCCAATAAATGCTCGGGAATATGCGGTGTACTTGTATCTGCTGTTTTTGTTGTGGTGGTTTGAAGTATTGCTTCAGTCGGTGGTGTAGATAATTTTGCTTTTGTTGAAGCTGCTGTAGTCTGATTTTGGCTTGATGCTATTTGGTTTTGTTGATATTGCCATTGGGTGGGTAGGGCTAAATCTTCAATCACTTGTTCAGGATGATCCACTAAAATTGCACCTTCACGAATCAATTGGTGGCAACCTTGATGAAATTCACTGTAAATATGTCCTGGAATGGCAAAAATTAATTTGCCTTGCTCTGCTGCCAGTTTCGCGGTAATCAGCGAGCCACTATTTAAACTGGCTTCAGCAACAATCACGCCTAAACTTAGTCCACTGACAATACGGTTACGTCGTGGAAAATGTTGCTGTAAGGGCTTAGTCTGTGGTAAAAACTCCGTAATCACGGCACCACCAGATTCTACAATTTTTTGGCGCAGGCTGTGATGTGCACTTGGATAAGTGCTGTCCAAACCTGTGCCCATGACTGCAATGGTACGTTGATGTTGCAAAGCACCTTGATGTGCGGCTTCATCAATACCTTGTGCCAAACCACTATTGATAAAGAACCCTTGTTCACTTAAATAATAAGCAAAATCATAAGCCACTTGCCGACCATGCGGGCTGGCTTTGCGACTGCCGACAATCGCAATTTGCGCTTGCAACAAAGCCTGTGCATTGCCTTGCCCAAATAAAATGGGTGGCTTGTTGGAATAGGGTCGTAACTGATTGGGATAGTCCGCATCGTCCAAAGTTAGAATAAAATCGCACTGCTGTTGCAGTTGATTCAGACATTGTTCAAAGGCGAGTTGCCCTGTTGGGCTGAGATATTCTTTGGCGCGTTGTAGATGGTTGGCATGAATGCGCACATCTGACCATGTGAGGAGGTGTTCGGGCTGCACTGCGGCAGCCACGGAACCATAATGTTGTACGAGTTTGGAAAAACTAGACAGTGAATGTTGAACCAAATACCACAACAAAATGTAGTTGATTTGCTGTGGGCTGAATGAATTCAACATCACCATCTTAAACCGTTTTAGTCGTCCATTCGTGGTGCTTGTAGGCTGGCACCGACTTTAATAGGCAATTCGCTGTCTAAGACATAGGCGTAGCTAATGTGGTCAAAGCTCTTGAAGACCATGATATTGCCAATGCGTTCGCCCGGAAGCTGAACACGTTCTTTGGTTTTCGGGTCGGTGACCACTTCGCCTTTTTGCGCTACGCTAAACACATGACCAGATTGCACGCCATGTAATGTCCCGCGACCAATCGCCACAACACTGTGTTTTGCTGCAGTACCAATCGAACCCATCACACGTAGCACCTGACCACCTGTGCTGACATTTTCAGCATGCGTTGGGTAGAACAAGGTTGGCAGCATTGGGTCATAAATTGGTAAGACGCGATCACCACGACGCACTTCGGCATTGTAGGTATCGGTCAATTCAAGTGTGGTGATGTCATTTTCACCACGTACTGCAATACCTGCAGCAACTTGAGTGAGTTCAATGCCTGCATTGAATTTTTGACCATTGGCATCGGTCAGCATGTACGGTTCGCCTTCACGATATACACCGTAGCGTTGACCTACTTCCAGACCTGCACCACGTGCATACACACTTTGACCTTTAGCAGCTAAAACACGTTGATCAGAAGTACCTAAAATATATGGTGTGCCTTGTAACGCATCTGCGGCAATAATGCTGCTGCGCTCTAACCAGTGTTTGATGTAGTCAAGTGGAATCACAGGAATGGTATTATTTAAAGACTCCACGCGAATTTGCGGCTGTAAATTGGTGCTCTTGCCTGCATAACGACGAATAATGCCTTCACAGCCATCGCCTTCATCTTTACCAATAATAGGGCGACCTTCGTAGGTACACATCAACAAACGGTCACCTGGGAAAATCCAGTGTGGATTTTTTACGTGACGGTTACTTGCCCAAATTTCAGGCCAACGTAATGGATTGTTCAGGAATTTTTTGGAAATATCCCATAAGGTATCGCCTTTTTTTACCACATACACATTTGGTGCGCTGGCTTTTAAGGCAGGCGGATTGATGTTTCGTGCAGGTGCTGCTTCAGCCACACTGATCGCACCAAGTCCCACTGTGAGACATACTGCGAGTGCTAAAACTTGCTTTTTAAACCCCAAGACACGAAAAGAGGATGTGTCTGTCAAAACCTTTTTCATTATCATAATTCCTAAAATTATGTATGTAGTTGCGTTATAATAACGATCTTACACACATTTTTTTGATGAAGCATTCCTTCATTCGGTTTTTTGATCAATGGCATAAGTGAGGATGTCCCATGGCCTTATTACCTATTTTAAGTTTCCCGGATCCCCGTCTGCGTACCATTGCCAAACCAGTCGAAGAAGTCACCGACGAGATTCGTCAGCTTGCTGCAGATATGTTTGAAACGATGTATGCCGCACCAGGAATTGGTCTAGCTGCGACACAGGTAGATCATCATATTCAGCTGATTGTCATGGATTTATCTGAAAATAAAGATCAACCCATGGTCTTCATTAACCCCAAAGTTACCCCATTGACTGAAGAGACCCAACCGTATGAAGAAGGGTGTTTGTCAGTGCCTCAAATATACGACAAAGTTGAGCGTCCGTCACGTGTAAAAATTGAAGCGATTAACCTTGAGGGTCAAACCTTTGAGCTAGAAGCAGATCAACTTCTCGCTGTTTGTATCCAACATGAAATGGATCACTTAAATGGTAAATTATTTGTCGATTATTTATCACCACTCAAAAGACAGCGTGCCCGTGAAAAAGTGGAAAAAGTAGTGCGCCAGCGTCAGAAAGAAAAAGTTGCTGTGAAGCGTTAAAACAAACAACCATCTAGTTGTCCATGTTTAGACCAAAGCATAAAAATCAGCCCAATTTCGATTGGGCTTTGTTATACTTGCGCCACACAAATTCAGGATAGATGTTTTTGTTGTTGCGTAGTGGCTTACTGCTTTCATTTATCGCAGTTTTTTTACAGATTGCTGTATTTTTACAGCCTTTGCTGCCTGAGCAATATCAAGTTGCGCCAGTCTGTGAAACCATCACGCGTGCACTTTTGTTGCCACAAGCCCACGCCGTGCATACAAATTCTTCGCATACTGCACATTCATCTACATCACAGACCGATGATCAGCAACTGACCGTACAGCATGAACATCATCATCACGATGCTTCACATCAATGTCAGTATTGTACGGTCTATGGCAACTTGGTCTTGCCACCTGAATTAGAGCTTAAAGAGGTGCTTGATCGCATTCAGGTACGTCTTTTGGCTTTCCAAAAACGTTTTCAACACGTTTGGTTTGCACTTCAGCAACTCTTTTTACTTCCGCAGGGACGTGCTCCACCTCACTTTGCATAAATTCAATGTTTTTCGGGTCTGCTTTGACCCTAACTGTATTTATGTTTTGAAGTGAGAAATAAAATGGCTCAGCCTAAATTTTTATTACAGCCCATTGCGGCTGCAGTTTGTGTTGCCTGCTATTCAGCAAGTGCGTTTGCCGATCAAAGTATGCTGTCTGCGAATACGCATAGTCTTGCGCCTATTGTTGCAACCGCACAACAGGGCAATGATGCCAATGGTTTAGTGGTGCGTGCCAATCCAAAACAACCCATTCAGCCGATTCCAGCCACAGATGGCGCAGATTATTTACAAAGCATTGTCGGTTTTAGTGCAGTGAATAGTGGCGCGGGTACCAATGGTGATGTGACCTTCCGTGGCATGTTTGGTTCACGTATTAAAATTTTAACCGATGGCTCTGAAAATTTAGGTGCATGCCCGAGTCGTATGGATTCACCAACCTCTTATATTTCACCAGAAAGTTTTGATGAAATTACCGTGATTAAAGGCCCGCAAACGGTGCAATATGCCAACACGGGTTCGGCAGCAACGGTACTGTTTGAGCGTAAGCCTGAACAATTTGGTGAAGGTCAAAACTATCGTGGACAAGCCAGTGTTTTGATGGGTTCATTTGGTCGTTTGGATCATAATATTGAAGCAGCGGCGGGTGATGCGCAGAAATATATTCGTTTAAATGCTAACCGTTCTGTGGCAGACAGCTATAAAGATGGCAATGGTACAACCGTTCCTTCGGATTGGGAGCGTTGGAACGCCGATGTTGCTTTAGGTTGGACACCCGATGCAGATACTTGGCTTGAGCTGACAGGTGGTCGAGGTGATGCCGAAGTGGTTTATGCAGGCCGCATGATGGATGGTTCTGAATTTGACCGCGAAAGTTTAGGTTTACGTGTAGAAAAGAAAAATATCACCGATGTGATTAAGAAAATTGAAGCACAGGTGAACTATAGCTTTAACGATCACGTGATGGATAATTTTAGTTTACGCCAAGTTGATGAGCCTAACAAAGCTATGACAGTTACACGCCGTACTTTAAATGCGCGTATGGCGGTGACACATGAGTGGGATAAGCTTCAATTTATTACTGGCTTAGATAGTCAAAATAATAAACATGCTGGTGGGATGTATCATGCAACTAAAGCAATGATGAATTCTCCAGTAACAACTGATATGGAATTTCAATCTTATGGTGGTTTTGGTGAATTGAGTTATCAACTCAATGATCAAAATAAATTAGTCACAGGTATACGTGTCGATCAAGTTGAGGTTGATGCTGTTAAAAAAGCTCAACAACGTAAAGAAACTTTGCCAAGTGGTTTTATTCGTTTGGAAAATCAACATCCACACCATGATGCTAAAACCTATATTGGTTTAGGTTATGTTGAGCGTATGCCTGATTATTGGGAATTGTTTAGTCCTCTGTCGGGTAACGGAAATAAAAATACGTTTAATCACATTAATACTGAAAAAACCCTTCAATTGGACTTTGGCTATCAACATGAACATGGTGCATTCAGCTCTTGGGCATCGGCTTATGCAGGTTTAATTAATGATTATATTTTGACGAATTACAAACTGAGAGATGAAAATAAGCCTCAGAGTAAAGAAAATCCTTTAGAGGCGCATACTCGAAATGTGGATGCAACGATTGTAGGTGCAGAAGTTGGTATAGGTTATCAATTTACCGATGCTTTGCAAGCTGATGTGAGTGCTATGTATGCGTGGGGTGAAAACACCACAGACAATACGCCGTTACCACAAATTTCGCCTTTGGAAGGACGTTTAAACCTACGCTATGTTCAAGATAGATACACTTTAGGTGCATTATTACGTGTAGTCGATGGTCAAAGTCGTATAAGTAAAGATGAAGGTAATATCGTAGGTTACGACCTCAAAGAGAGCAGTGGCTTTGGCGTGTTGTCTTTAAATGGCAGCTATAACCTTAATAAAAGTGTTGATGTGTCTGTGGGTGTTGATAACGTTTTGGATAAAACGTATAGCGAACATTTAAATAAACTAGGTTTAAATGGGACTGGTAGTGCAGCAAAAGTTCAGTTTAACAATAGTGGTCGTAACTATTGGGCGCGTATCAGTATGAAGTTCTAATTTGAACTTTATTTAAACCAAAAGCAGGGTTTAGGCTCTGCTTTTTACTTTTTTATTAGAACAATTTCATATGAAACAATAGATTAAATCTTGTGATTGTATTTTGAAGAATTGCACAGATTTTTATTAAAATAAATTTATGAGATAAAACAGTAGCTTATCTATTTTTGGGTTTATAAAATAAACACTCGAAATATTTCTTTTACAAAAAGCCTTGCATGGCAAAATATTTGGCCTATAATGCACATCCATCGGCGGTGATGTTGATAAAAAACTTGTTGAAAAACAATAGCTTGGTTGATTGATTCAAGATTAATTGAGTTTGTTTTGAGTAGATGGGTTTGAAAATAAAATCAACATTGCATGTTGACTTTCTGGAAATAGAGAGTAGTATAGCCGACCTAGCTTGATGCTGACGAAGCATCGAGAAGATCATTAAGAGATTATGAAGAACAACTTGTGTGGATTTTTACTGATTGATTAATCGAAAATATTTCATTGATTGATTGGTTTAAATTACTCGAAGTTTATTTGAGCGAAATTTAAGTCAGAAAATTGATGAGCCAGATTTGGAAGTTTAGATTAAAACTTCAAAATGATTTTAACTGAA
>NZ_VPAL01000021.1:0-37736 GCF_013419245.1 Acinetobacter sp. YH12095 | reverse complement strand
AATCAAGTCATTGTTTTATCAGAAGTTTTAATCTTCATCACCGCCGATGGATGTGCATTATAGGGCAAATATTTCGCCATGCAACCCCTCTTTTTAAGTTTTATCAGTTTTTTAGTCCGAACGGTTATTTATTCGGCAAAATCATTTAGATCTGTATCATTCTTGCTCAAAATTAGCAGTATGCTTATTTTCCAATATTAGCTACACTACTTTAATGTTCATTCGTGTTGTGTTGAAATGACTCAAAATTTAAAAATAATAACCTTGCTGTCATTTGTAGCAATGCAAACACCTATTTTGTATGCTGCACCTGCATCAAATCTTTATAACACTACATTCTCCATTTTAGCGTATGCAAAATGGCAAGCTAGCACGCCCAAACTTTGTGTTGTAAATCAAGATAATATTGCACAACAATTCAAAAAACATGCCCCATTACATAATAAATATGACATTCAACCCATTCAAAGCCATGAAATATCTAAAAGTAATTGTCAAATATTAATTTTTTCTACGCTTTCTGCTGCACAAGAACAACATACCTTAAATACTCAAGTTCGATTTCCAGCCCTATCTATTAGTTTAAACAATCTGGAATGTGAAACTGGCAGCGCTTTTTGTCTTTATAAAAAAAATGATAACTATGCTTTTAAAGTCAACATGGAAAGCTTGACTCAATCTCAAGTGCATATTGATCCGCGTGTATTACTGCTTGCAAAAACATCGGAGTCAAACTCATGAAGCAGTTATACACTCCAATTACCTTGCATCAATTATTCACACGCGCACAACTCACTATCTTTGCTCTGACTTTTACAATTTGTTCAATGATTTTTCTGGTCATTTCAACCTACACCATGAACACCTTCGCAAAAAATAGTTTGCAAAGTTTATCTGCAGCATTAAATGAACGCATTCAGCCTGCAGTGGTTTTTAATGATCAAATGACGCTCAACAAAATTCTGTCTGAACATACGCAGCGTTATTCTATTCGTTCAATTGAAGTACGCTCACCTAAACAGACACGTATTGCCTTTATTGAACAGCAAGGTCTAGAGCATTTTTCAATTCAGGCTTTATTGGACTATCTGTTTTTTAATCATCCTGTTCGGCTGAGTATTGACCATGATCAGCAAAACTATGGCGAACTGGTGGTGTATGGAAACTCTAGTGACTTGGTTAGTTTCTTTTATAAAATCGTTTTAGGTTTAATTTTCGGTTTTATTTTGCTTTTAATTGCTGTGTTTTGGTCAATTAATTCAATTTATCAATATCTCATGCAATCTTTAAGTTCTATTGTCAGCTCGGCACAGGAGATCAGTGCACAAAAAAATTATAAGCTGCACGTTTCAAGTTCAGATATTCAAGAACTTCATGAACTGAGTTATGCCTTTAATGGCTTACTCAATGAAATTGAACAATCCCATAAAAATTTATTGGTCGAAAATCATAAACTGCAATTTCAGTCACAATACGACAATTTAACGCAGCTACCAAATCGTAATTATTTTTATGAAACACTGTTTAAGCTATTTACCCAGCCTTCTGCTACGGCCGCAGTATTTTTTTTAGATATTAATAACTTTAACCAAATCAATAACCAATTTGGGCATTTGACTGGCGATAATATCTTGCGTGATTCATCGCATTGTCTAATTCAGATTTTGCCCTCACATGCGTTTGTTGCGCGTTTAGGTGGCGATGAATTTGCAATAATCTTAACTGGCTCACACTCCACTTCAGAATTAGAGGGTTATTGTCAAAAGATTCATGCGTGCTATGGCTCTACATTTAGGTATGAACAGCAACAAGTTTCCCTAAATGTCAGTATTGGCGTAGCATTGATTGAATATGCCAAAACTCCTGAAAATTTAATTGCCGATGTCGATCGCGCAATGCTCAAAGCCAAACGTGATCAATCAAAATGGTATATTTCACCTCAATCAAACAATAAACAGGTTCCTTATGCTTAAAAAAGTTCTGATCGGTACACTTATTTTTGTTATGGTTTCACTCAGTGCTTGCATGAGTTTAGGGAATGTCAGCTATAAGCAGGCACGCATGCTAAAACAAGAAGGTTTTATTTTAAGTGATGATGGCTGGACTTTAGCCCTGCCTGAACGCTTGTTATTTGGTTTTGATGAATACGCCATTCAAAACAACCAAAAAGAACGCCTGAACCAATTGGCACAACAGCTGCATAAATATGACTTGGATAAACTCAAGTTTATTGGTCACACAGATAACCTAGGCTTAGCCAGCTACAATCAAACCCTTTCTGAAAAACGCGCCCAAAATGTGGCTCAGGTTTTTTTAGATCAAGGTTTTGAAAGAAAAAATATTCAGGTGATTGGGCGCGGTGCAACACAACCAATGGTAAGCAATGACACACCAGCAAATCGTGCCACCAACCGACGCGTCAATGTGACGATTGTGCCTTAATAAAAAAGACACTAAAACTTTCTTATTTTTAGCCTCATTCTTGAGGCTTTTTTATGCCGACCAATAACTAATATGAAGCCAATTTTAAACCTAACAAGGCTTTCACAAATTTCAGGCATAAAAAAACCGCTTAACGCGGTATCTTTATTGACTTGACCATTTATACTTAGCATCTGTTCTATTTAGAAAATGGTCGGAGCAGTAGGATTCGAACCTACGACCCCCTGGTCCCAAACCAGGTGCACTACCAGGCTGTGCTATGCTCCGAAATTGGGGTGAATGACGGGATTCGAACCCGCGACAACTGGAATCACAATCCAGGGCTCTACCAACTGAGCTACATCCACCATCATGTTTGGTTCTTTTATACCAAGCTACCAAAAAATGGCGCGCCTGACAGGATTCGAACCTGTGACCATCCGCTTAGAAGGCGGATGCTCTATCCAACTGAGCTACAGGCGCATGACCGATGATACATAATATCATGCGATACGTTGCCTTGAAGAATTGGTCGGAGCAGTAGGATTCGAACCTACGACCCCCTGGTCCCAAACCAGGTGCACTACCAGGCTGTGCTATGCTCCGATTCATCTCAGCTTTTTGTGTATCGCACATCGTGCGGTACGGTGTGCATTCTAGGCGCGACGCCCGAAGACGTCAACACCTATATTTAAAAAAAATTAAAAAAAAGCTTCAACCGTATATTTATCAAGCATTTTTGATATTTTTCAATCAATTTTAGCGTTTTAAGCTCGCACTGAAATTCAACATACGATCTAGTGGTAATTTAGCACGTTCTGCCATGGCAGGTTCAACGAATACTTCTTGATCACCTGTTTGCAATACATGCAAAATTCCATCCAATTCATTCATCGCCATCCACGGGCAGTGTGCGCATGAACGACAGGTTGCACCCTCACCTGCAGTTGGTGCTTCAATTAGAATTTTATTTGGTACAGCTTGCTGCATCTTGTAGAAAATACCGCGGTCTGTTGCCACAATTAAACGCTCGTGTGGCAAAGTTTTTGCCGCTTGAATAAGTTGCGAGGTACTGCCCACCGCATCAGCTACATCAACAACTGATTCTGGTGATTCTGGATGCACCAAAACTGCTGCATCCGGATACATGGCTTTCATATTGGCTATACCGCGTGAACGGAATTCTTCATGCACAATACACGAACCATCCCAAAGCAGCATATCTGCGCCAGTTTTCTTTTGAATATAGCGTCCTAAGTGCTGATCTGGCGCCCAAATGATTTTTTCACCTAAGCTATCGAGATGTTCAATAATTTCAACCGCACAGCTTGAGGTAACGACCCAATCTGCACGCGCTTTTACCGCAGCGGACGTGTTGGCATAAACCACGACTGTATGATCAGGATGCGCATCACAGAAGCGGCTAAACTCATCGACAGGACAACCTAAGTCTAGCGAACAAGTCGCTTCTAAAGTTGGCATAAGAATGGTTTTTTCTGGCGATAAAATTTTGGCAGTTTCGCCCATAAATTTTACACCAGCTACGACCAACGTGGTTGCCGCATGATCACGACCAAAACGTGCCATTTCCAGTGAATCCGAAACACAGCCACCTGTTAATTCAGCCAGTTCCTGTACTTCAGGATCGCAGTAATAATGGGCAACCAAGACAGCATTGTGCTTTTCGAGTTCTGCTTTAATTTGCGCAAATTTTTCCTGCTTGGCTTGCTCACTCAAATGATGTTCTTTGGTTTCACCCAAGCGATCTAAATGCGCCTGCACAATTGATTTGGCTTCATTGGCAATTAAATTGGTCGCATCATTCATAACAACGTCTTCTCTATCTTCATGCTTGCCCGAACACAAGCTTACTCAAGTCACTGATGATATGGGGGCAATTTACTCATTCACCAGCCCTTTGCCGATTGAATGCTAAAAAAGCCTCACAACGGAGGCTTTATCACTCAATTTGAATTTTTACGAACGGTAATCCGCGTTGATCTTGACATAATCGTAAGACAAGTCACAAGTATAGACTGTATCTGTCGCTTGACCACGTCCTAAATTTACACGAATGGTCATTTCGGTTTGTGCCATGACTCGCGCGCCCGCTGCTTCGGTATAGTCGGCAGCAGCACCGCCATCTTTGCAAATTTGCACATCATCCAACCAAACCTGAATTTTTTCAACGTCTAAATTTGGCACGCCTGCATAACCAATTGCAGCAAGAATACGCCCCCAGTTTGGATCTGAGGCAAAAATGGCCGTTTTTACCAATGGTGAATGTGCAATGCTGTACGCAATATCACAACATTCTTGGGTATTGTCACCATCTTCAACACGTACCGTAATGAATTTTGTTGCACCTTCACCATCACGGATAATCAGTTGTGCCAAACGCAACATCACACGATTCAAAACATCTAATACCACAGCATAACGCGGGTCATTTTCACTGCAAATTTCAGTGCCACCCGCCTGACCTGTCGCCACCAAGATACATGAATCATTGGTCGAGGTATCGCCATCTACAGTAATACGGTTAAACGATTGTTCTACGCTGTGTTTGAGTAATTGCTGCAAGATGTCACGTTGAATTGGTGCATCGGTTGCAACATAGCTAAGCATGGTCGCCATATTTGGGCGAATCATACCTGCACCTTTAGAAATGCCTGTCATGCTATAAGTAATACCATCTAACTCAAACTGCTCAGATGCACCTTTTGGCGTGGTATCTGTGGTCATAATACCTGTCGCAGCATCATGCCAAGCATCCTCACGTAACGATGCCAGCGCAGGCGCTAAACCAGCAACCAAGCGCTCAATCGGCAATTGCTCACCAATCACACCTGTAGAAAATGGCAAAACTTCTTGGGTAGATACACCTGCCAATTCAGCCAATTTGGCACAGGTGATTTCTGCATTTTGCATACCCAATTTGCCTGTACCCGCATTGGCATTACCTGTATTAATGACCAAATAACGCGGATTGCCTTGAGCTAAATGTGCTTTGGACACATGCACAGGCGCAGCGCAAAATGCGTTTTGAGTAAATACGCCCACT
Source organism: Acinetobacter sp. YH12095 (assembly GCF_013419245.1). Lineage (NCBI taxonomy): Bacteria > Pseudomonadati > Pseudomonadota > Gammaproteobacteria > Moraxellales > Moraxellaceae > Acinetobacter > Acinetobacter sp. YH12095. The sequence goes on along the minus strand of NZ_VPAL01000021.1, from coordinate 32,251 downwards.
ACATTTGAGCCTGCTGCAAATTCAAAAATAACCAGGTCACGTCGGTTCTGATAACGCACATAAGCCTCTGCTGAACCAATTTTTACACCTTTGACCACATGCATGTGTGGCATAGAGACGTCACCAACTGCCATTTTGAAATTTCCAGTACAAATTTGAGAATGTCACAGCTTAGTGGAAATTGAAGAAAAAATCGAGCATCCTCCCTGCTTGACTCAACTTTTGTTAATACACAAGGTCATATATAAAAAACCAGCCCGTATGGACTGGTTTTAATCTTCAGTGTAATGCATCAGCAACTAAAATTATACTGATTGAGCCTATTTGGATTATGGCGTAGTCGCAACCACGGTTTCACCCAATAAAGCCTGTTTTGCACGTTCTTGACTTGCTGCAGATAAAGCAGGATTTGCAGCCACAATACGATTTACATTGGCAGCATTCGCAGGTGCAATCGCTGCAGTATGCAACACGATTGGACGCTGATCTGGATTGGCAAAGGTATAACGAATACCTGTGCGTGGGCTTGCCACAGTCACGTGACCATTATCCACTTGAGCCTGTGCTGTAGTGGGTCCTACAGCAGCCTGAACTTTTGCAGCAGTGGTCGTTGTCGCTGTAGCATTCGCAAAGGTCAACGTTGGCAAGCTAAGTGCGACAATCATTAAAGGTTGTAATACTTTTTTCATTTTTTGTTCCACGTATGGATATATTGCATGTGCAACTAAATAGCATTTAATTCCAAAATCTGCAAATGCTATACACATCTTGCAAAACTATTGCTACAAAGTTTTAAGCCAAAATGCGATAAAAAAGCAGAACCGAAGTTCTGCTTTGCAAAGTTCATCAAACTTAAATTTTACCGTGACACTGCTTGTATTTCAGTCCTGAACCACATGGACATGGTGAGTTACGGCTTGCAGGTGGTACCACCGCTTGATCAGCAGCTACCGCTTGCGGTTCTGATTCAAAGGTTTCACCCGTTAAGCCGTCTACATCGGCATGAGAAAGGTTCAACTGCATGGCTTCGGCCTGTGCCTGTTGTTGCGCTTCCATGGCAGCCAATTCTTCAGGCGTTGGGACGTGTACACGTGATAAATCAGTGACCACATCAGCTTTAATCACACCCAGCATGTTCACAAATAAGTTAAATGCTTCTTTTTTGTATTCTTGCTCAGGGTTCTTTTGCGCATAGCCGCGTAAATGAATACCTTGACGTAAATAGTCCATTGCCGCCAAGTGATCTTTCCAATGACGATCAAGTGAACTGAGCATAAAGTGGCGTTCTAACATCGCTGCAGATTCATCACCCATTTGCTCACGACGTGCACGATAACGTGTGACAATTTCATCGGCAATACGTTCTACTAAAGCTTCTTCATCTAGGCGACGATCATCTTCGAGCCATTGGTTAATTGGTAATTCGATGCCCAAATCATCACGCAAGGCACGCTCTAAACCTTCAATATCCCATTGATCATGAATCGATTCTGGTGGAATATAATTGGCGATCATACCTGTGACCACTTCACGGTGCATTTCTTCAATATAGTCTTGCAGCGTGCTTTCTGCCAGAATATCATCACGCTGTGAATAAATGATCTTACGTTGTTCGTTGTTTACGTCATCGTATTTCAACAAGTTTTTACGGATGTCGAAGTTACGTGCCTCAACTTTACGCTGTGCATTTTCGATAGAGCGTGACACCATTTTGTGTTCAATCGCTTCATCTTCCTGCAAGCCCATAGCACGCATCATTGCTACAACACGATCACCTGCGAAAATACGCATTAAGTCATCTTCAAGTGACAAATAGAAACGTGACACGCCTGGGTCACCCTGACGACCTGCACGACCACGCAACTGGTTGTCAATACGGCGCGATTCGTGACGTTCTGAACCAATAATGTGTAAGCCACCTGAACTTAACACCATGTCGTGATTTTGTTCCCACTCTGCCTTTAAACGCGCTTCATCTTCAGGGGTTGGGTTTTCAATTTTGGCTAGCAGGGCTTTCCAGTTACCACCTAGCAAAATATCTGTACCACGGCCTGCCATGTTCGTGGCAATAGTCACCGCACGTGGTGAGCCTGCTTGCGCAATGATGTCAGCTTCGCGTTCGTGTTGCTTCGCATTTAACACTTCGTGCTGAATACCCGCTTCACGCAGTTTGTCCGATAAAATTTCCGAAGCTTCAATGGTTGCGGTACCAATCAAAATTGGCGCTACACCCGCTTCATGCACACGCTGAATTTCTTGAATAATTGCGTTGTATTTGCCTGCACGGTTTAAATAAATCAAATCGTTCTGGTCATTACGAATCATTGGGCGGTGGGTTGGAATAATCACCACATCCAAACCATAAATTTCTTTCATTTCTGCAGCTTCAGTATCTGCAGTACCCGTCATACCCGATAATTTTTTGTATAAACGGAAATAGTTCTGGAAAGTTGTGGTCGCTAAAGTTTGGTTTTCAGGCTGAATTTCTAAGCCTTCTTTGGCTTCTACCGCTTGGTGCAAGCCTTCTGACCAGCGACGGCCAGGCATGGTACGACCTGTGTTTTCATCGACAATAATCACTTCACCATCATGGATGATGTAATGCACGTTGCGTTGATACAAGAAGTGCGCACGAATAGCTGCAGATACGTGATGCACCAAATTCAGGTTAGATGCAGAATACAGACTTTCGCCTTCTGCCAATAAACCCATTTGAATTAATTCATTTTCTACCGTTTCATAACCAATTTCGGTCATTTCTACAGTACGTTGTTTTTCATCAATCCAGAAATGTCCACCATCGGCTACTTTTTCTTCTTTTTGTGCATGCAATTTTGGCGGAATGGTGTTGATTGCTGCATATAACTGCGATGAGTCATCACTTTGACCAGAAATGATTAATGGGGTACGTGCTTCATCAATTAAGATCGAGTCCACTTCATCAATAATGGCATAAGTCAGACCACGCTGTTTTTTCTCACTCAGCGAGAACACCATGTTGTCACGCAAGTAGTCGAAACCAAATTCGTTATTGGTACCGTAGGTAATGTCTGCGCGATAAGCCTGTGCTTTTTCAGTCGGGTCTTGCATGGAATAGATAATGCCAATGCTTAAACCTAAAAACTCAAATAAAGGGCGGTTGAGTTCGGCATCACGCTGTGCCAAGTAGTCGTTCACAGTAATGACGTGCACGCCCTGACCGCTTAAAGCATTTAAATAACAGGCCAAAGTTCCCATTAGGGTTTTACCTTCACCTGTACGCATTTCTGCAATTTTACCTTCATGCAAGGTAATACCACCAATCAACTGCACGTCATAGTGACGCATGCTCATGACACGTTTGGCGGCTTCACGACATACTGCAAATGCTTCTGGTAATAATTTATCTAAACTTTCGCCTTTGTTATAACGTTGTTTGAATTCTTCGGTTTTTGCAGATAAGTCTGCATCGCTTAAGGCAGATATCGTCGGCTCGAGCGCATTAATCTTGTCTACGATTTTACGCATGCGTTTGAGTTCGCGCTCATTTTTAGTACCGAAGATTCCTCCGATCAGACTTGCCAACATGAATAAACTCTCTAAATCTTGCTTGTCAAATAAATAGGTTTTTCTTAGTGGTTATTATGGTGCTAGAAATTTGAAGTACAAGGGTTTTGCACAAAAACCTATTAAAAATTCCAATCTCTACTTGCCATTTCTCGCTGCTAAGTAGCAGTTAATGTAACAAATTTCGAGCGGACGATATATAGCAATCACACATCAATCTATTTTGAAAATGCAATAAAAATGACACACCATATTCAAATTACTCATAAGCACATACAAAAACACTATTTAATTCTGCAAAAGGAATGGCGCATAGTAGTACGCATACATCACACAACAAAACAAGACAGAGGTACACAATGACTATTCGCTTAGGTGACATCGCACCCAACTTCACACAAGATTCAAATGAAGGCCCAATTGATTTTTATGAATTTTTAGGTGACAGCTGGGGCATTCTATTTTCGCATCCTGCCGATTACACACCTGTCTGCACCACCGAGCTAGGCTATACCGCAAAACTGAAAGATGAATTCAGCAAGCGCAATGTCAAAGCGATTGCACTTTCTGTAGATGATGCTGAATCTCATAAAGGCTGGATTCAAGATATTAACGAAACTCAAGATACAACGGTTAATTTCCCAATTCTTGCTGACCAAGATCGTAAAGTGTCTACCCTGTACGATTTTATTCACCCGAATGCCAGCGAAACACTGACTGTCCGCTCATTAATCATTATTGATCCAAATAAAAAAGTACGCTTGATCATTACTTATCCTGCTTCTACAGGACGTAATTTCCACGAAATTTTACGTGTCATTGATTCACTACAACTGACTGACAATTACAAGGTTGCAACGCCTGCCAACTGGCAAGATGGTGAAGATGTGGTCATTGTGCCTGCCATTCAGGATGAAGCGGAACTTAAAGAACGCTTCCCAAGTGGATATAAAGCCATCAAGCCTTATTTACGTTTGACCAAACAACCGAACCGCACTTAATTAAGTGTTACATGAGCAAGCCTATCTTCGGATAGGCTTTTTACAATCAAAGCATTTGAAACACGCCTAAACTCAATCAGCATTAAAAAAGGATTTAACCCAAAAGATTAAATCCTTTTTAATAAACATTTTGATCGAATGATCTAGTCGCGTTTATCTAACGGTACCCAGTCAATCACCCATGCAGATTTCATATTCAAACTTGGGTCTGCGGTAATTTTCTTGCGGGTTGCATCTGCAGCATCACGGTCTTTAGATGGCCCAACCATAATCCGAACCCCTTTAGACGTTGGACTTTGGGTGACTTTATAACCTTTGGCTTTCAGTTTTGCCGCCAAAGCATCGGCATTGGCTTGGTTAGCAGCCAAAGCCACTTGTACCATCCACTGCTTATCACCTTCTTCCAATAACTTACGTGCTTTTTCAGCTTCAGTCTTTTTCTTGGCTGCTTCTTCAGCTTTGCGTTTTTCCTCAGCTTTACGCTTATCTTCGGCAGCCTTACGTTCTGCTTCTTTTTTCGCTTCAGCGGCTTTGCGCTCTTGTTCAGCTTTACGTTTTGCATCGGCTTGGCGTTGTTCTTCCGCTAAACGTTTTTCTTCTGCAATGCGTTTTTCTTCCGCTAAACGCTTTTCATCTGCTGCTTTTTTCTCTGCAGCACTACGCTCTTGCGCAGCTTTTAACTCAGCAGCTTTCTTGGCATCCGTTGCCTTTTGCTGCTCTAACTTCTTTTGCTGGGCGGCTTTTTCTTCAGCCAAACGCTTTTGCTTGGCTTGTTCATCTTCGACCAATTCAGGCGGAATATTGTCAGAACTTTGCTGCTGACCAGAACGCAATGCATTTAAAGCAGCATATTCTTCTGCAGCTTTACGCGCTGCTTCAGCTTCTGCCTGTTGCTGCATTGCTAAAAACTCAGCTGCACGCGCTTCTTGCTCTGCCACTGCTTTTTCACGCGCACGGCGTTGTTCTTCAAGCAGACGCTGTTCGGTTTGCACATCGACAGTTAAAGGCTGCAATTGCACCATTTCTGCCTGATTGGCATTTTTATGTTGAACTTGTTCGGCTTGGCTTGGGGTTTTCACATTATTTTGATGTATTTCTTCTTGCCCTTTTAAAAGCAATGCTGCCAATAAAACACCACCACCTAATAAAACAACGCCACCCATCCAGCGCTGTTTGTTATTCATTGACATTCTTCCAAATACTCCCATACCGCTTCTAAGGTATGAAATGATCCACATACCAAAATCAGCTGATTATTTTTTGTTTCATCCAGTGCTGATTTAAAAGCCAATTGTATACTGTCGAAGTGTTGTATTGTTTCGCCTTGCAAAGCCTGATCCAAAACCGTGATCTCTGCCGCACGAGGCACATTTAATGTGGCAATTTTCCACATTACGACACTATCTTTCAACAACTCAACCACAGAATTTATATCTTTATCTGCAAGCATTGAAAAAACACTGACCACTTCAGTGTACTGTTTATTGTAATTTAAGAAATTGCGCAATTGCTTTAACAAAAATTCAACGCCATGCGGGTTATGTCCTGCATCAAAAATCACAGTTTTGCCCTGAATTTGACAAACTTCAAAACGTCCTGCCAATTTAGCCGTTTGAATACCTTGTGCAATTGCGTCTTGGGTGATTTCTAAACCACTGTGCAAGACTGCTGCCACAGCCGTTGAAATATTATCGAGGGCTAAACTGCCTGTTGGAAGTTTTAAGGTGCAGCCCGATGCAGCAAACATCCATGACTGACCATCTTGCATATCCCGATAAAAATAATCACGATTCAAGACAAACAAAGGTGCATTGCAGGTTGCTGCTTTGTCGTGAATAGCTTGAGGCAAATCTTGCTGACCTGCAAAAATGACAGGAATGTTAGGACGAATAATGCCTGCTTTTTCATAGGCAATTTTTTCGATGCTATCGCCTAACCAATCGACATGATCTAAACCGATATTGGTAATAACCGCCACATCAGGATTGACGACATTGACCACATCTAAGCGTCCACCTAAACCGACTTCAAGCACCCATACATCGCAATCACGTGCTTTAAAAATCACAAAGGCTGCCAAAGTCGTGGCCTCAAAAAAAGATAAACTCAGATCGCAATCACGTCGTGCTTGATCGACTTGCACAAAAGCATCAATCAAACTTTGGTCATCGATTTCGACGCCTGCTAATTTGACTCGTTCATTAAAACGGTAAATATGTGGCGATTGGTACAACCCAACCCGATAGCCCTGCGCATTTAAAATAGCCGCTAAAGTGGTTGTGGTTGAGCCTTTGCCATTGGTTCCCGCAACCGTAATGACTTTAGCTTTAGGATGGGTTACACCCAATTTTTCTGCAACGGGAATGACCCGTTCCAAACCTAAATCAATACCCGTAACGTGAACATGGCTCCAATAATTGAGCCATGTGTTTAAATCATCGGTTGCAAGAGGTGCTGTGTTCAAGGCAAGTTCATCAGTTTCGCAAGAATACGATAAACTGTATCACGTAATGCATGACGATGGACAATTTGATCGACCACACCATGATCAAGTAAGTATTCTGCACGTTGGAACGGTTCTTCCAGTTTTTCACGTACAGTTTGCTCAATGACACGTTTACCCGCAAAACCAATCATCGCTTTAGGTTCTGCAATGTGTACATCACCCAGCATCGCCAATGATGCAGTTACACCACCATATACAGGATGTGTTAATACTACGATGTAAGGTAAGCCTGCTTCTTTCATACGTTGAATTGCTGCAGAAGTACGCGCCATTTGCATTAATGACAACATGCCTTCTTGCATACGCGCACCGCCCGATGCTGCGAAGCAAATTAACGGTTGTTTTTGCTGAATCGCACGTTCAGCAGCTTGCACAAAACGGTCACCCACTACGGTACCCATTGAGCCGCCCATAAAATCAAACTCAAATGCACAAGCAATGACTGGCATATCTTTTAATAAGCCCTGCATCACCACTAAAGCTTCGGTTTCACCCGTTTTCTTTTGCGCTTCAGTCATACGCTCAGGATAAGCTTTGCTGTCTACAAATTTGAGTGGGTCTTTGGCAGAGAATTCTTGACCTAATTCGTTTTGCACTTGGTCAAAGAACCAAGTTAAACGCTCACGCGCTTTCATACGTAAATGTTCATCACATTGTGGGCATACATAAGCGTTGAACGACATTGCCGTACGTGTCACCAAGGCATGACATTCTGGACATTCAATCGTTGGTTCAGTAAAGATCGCTTTTAACGCTTGTTGCTCATCTGGTGTTTCAATACCAGGTACACCACGTGCAGTCCACGGCGTCGATGGGCTTAGAATTTTCCCTGTTTTCACTTCTTGATTCATACTAACTCATCGAGCGCAGCTCGAAGCTCCTTCACTTTATTAACCGTTGCAATGACGGCTTGTTCTGGTGCTAAGCTCGCAAATTGTTTTACAAAAGCACTTCCGACAATGACTGCGTCGGCAGCCGCGCCCATTGCTTTGGCAGATGCAGCATCACTGATGCCAAAACCCACACCCACAGGCACGTTGGTTACAGCTTTAATCTGTTGGATGCGGGTTGCTGCTTCTGCAACATCAAGTGTTGCTGCACCCGTCACGCCTTTCAAAGAAACATAATAAATAAAGCCACTGGCTTGGTTTGCAACAAATTGAATACGCTCTGGTGTAGAAGTTGGCGCTAACAAGAAAATTTGATTCATCCCATATTTATTCAGGACTTCATCAAATTCTTGGGCTTCTTCAGGTGGTAAATCGACCAGAAGTACACCATCGACACCACAGTCATGTGCATATTCAACAAACTTTTCATAACCAATGACTTCTACAGGGTTTAAATATCCCATCAATACCACAGGAGTTTCCTGATCTTTTTGACGGAACTCTTTGACCATGTTTAAAGCATCTAGCGTATTGGTTCCACCTGCCAACGCTCGCTCTGCAGCGAGGGCAATTACTGGACCATCAGCCATTGGGTCTGAAAACGGCAAACCTAATTCAACGACATCTACCCCTGCCTCGACCATTTGATGTAACAACGGAACTGTGACTTCTGGATGAGGGTCACCTGCCATAACATAAGAAACCAAGGCCTTACGCTGTTGAGATTCAAGCTGTGCAAATCGTGTGGCTAAACGTGACATAGGGTTGTATTTTCCTTGAATGATTAAAACTGAGACATTTGCTATTGTAGAAATACAAATTGACCCATTGTAACGCTATTTTTTACTCAATGAATAGCGCACAGGCATGGGTTGCTGCATTTCTGTTTGCAAAACGATTTATTCAGAACAACCGCGAGGCTACATTTACTGATATTTGCGCTTTTTTCTCAATGATCAAAGATGCCTAATTTTGCCTGCTTATCGGTTTTTGAAACTTGCTCAATCGTGCTTTTAAATTTAAAAATATTGATAAAAATAAACAACTTCAGGTTTTATCTTAGGCTTTATCAACCTTGCAAAAGCTGATTCGGTCATGGCTACACACAGCTTATTTTCAATCTCTTAGCGCGAAATCACCTGTTGATAATGAGCCAATCCATACTATTTATGGCGTATTTTGCTGTAGAGAAAGTGCATCCTCAGCTTGCTGCAACTGCTGTTTACGTTTTAGCAAGGTCTGTCCTGTACAGGCTTTATAGGCACGCGCCAAAGCCGATTGGTCTGAATAACCCAACAACTGTGCAATATCGCTTAGGCTCACATTTTGTCGCAGTAAGTTTTCACAGCGCTGCATCCGTTCTATTTCAAGAATCTGTTTAAAACCCGTACCTTCCTGTTTAAGCTGACGCTGTAACGTACGCCCTGAACGAAATAAACGCTGCGCCACCCATTCAATGCTCGGCACTTGCTGTTCATAACGTAAATAATGCGCCACCTGCTCTTGGACTTGCTGCTGCACGGTTTCTAATTGTGGTTTTAACGCAATCGCATCTTCAGCTTGTTTGGTGAGTAAATGAATTAAAGAGGGATCGGCTTGCTGTGGTTTTAAACTGAGGCTTTCTAAATTTAAAACAATTTGATATTCCGCTTGCTTAAATAAAACCTTACAACCATAAAACTTTTCATAATGCAGCATCGCCATACGCGGTGCATGGGCAAAATGAATCTCCCGTATCGGAGAGTGTTGAAAATCAAAAATTTGCATGGCCAATTGAGTCATACAAGCAAAAGTCATTTCATGAACCAAGCTGTATTTTTCATCCACCAATGGCCATGATAAATATAAAGCATCTGATTGTTGTTCCAGTCGCATTGGTACGGCTGCCGTACCATCCACCACCAAGCGACTAAAACGCATCATATATTGAATGGCTTCTGCAACACTGTTACTACGCGATGCCATATAGCCAAGCACGCCAAAATGTTCAGGCTGAATATAACGTGCCAATTCAAAAACGAGCGTTGGACAATCTAAAAACTGAATACTGTGTTGGATGATCTCGTTAAAAAACTGATAGGACGATTGGGTATCCATGGGCAATGCCAACACATGCTGTAACTGCTGCAATTGTGCAGGCGAAAATCCAAGCTGCTCAGGAACTCTGCCCTGTGCAGATAAATAGCGTAACCAAAGTTGATAATAACCATTCGGAATTTGAATTTCGCTCATGTGCTTGCTCATTTTGACATGCATCATTTTCTTTTGTCGCTTAATGTATAAAAACTGGCAAATACTGTCAAAACAAATCTGCCAAAGCCCGACATAATGCAAACAGGATTGACCAGAGTGAAATAAAATAAAATGAATGCACTTGTCCAATATCATGCTGCGCCCATAGTACGCAGCAATCTCGATTTTAAATTAGCCGATGTGCCGCGTTACTGGTTTGCAGGTGACCCGTTTTTAACCCGCATGTTTGATGCTTTGAGCCTGACTTTTCCTGATGGCGAGCGTTATTTCATTCAATCGGTACGTTTGTTCCGTGATCAAATTCAAGACCCTGACTTAAAACAGCGTGTTGCCGATTTTATTCGACAAGAAGCTCAGCACGGCATTGCACACGACAAAATGAATCAGGTCATGAAAGATCAAGGCATGCCTGTAGATCAGTTTATTCAGCGTCTAAACAAAGTGTTTAAGTTTGAACTGAAATATCGCTCGCCCCAATACAACATCGCCATGACAGCAGCTGCGGAACATTTAACCGCACTTATGGCAGAAACTTTTTATGGCGAAAAAGACACGCTGCAAGATGCACATCCTTATGTCCGTGCTTTATTTGCATGGCATGCGATTGAAGAAATGGAACATCGTGATGTGGCGTTTGATGTGATGCAACAGGTGGGCAATGTGCCTGAAGTGACTCGAAAAATGGCGTTGGTGCTGACCACAGGTTTAATGTTCGGATTTACCCTGTACCGCGCCAATGTCATGCTGAGATGCGATGGGTTTAATCGTACCCAGCGCCTTAAAATGAATGTACGTGGCTTGCAATGGCTGTTTGGCAAACAAGGGAAATTACGCAAAATGCAATCACAATATCGTGATTGGTTTAAACCTGACTTTCACCCTAGCCAACATCCAATCATCGCGCAATATGATGTCTGGCTTGAGACTTTGGCGCAAACAGGCGACCCAATTCAGGCAGGTGAAGCATTTTGGCAGGCAGGAAAATAAAGCTTTTGGTTTTGCTTGGCTTTTAACCAATGAACACCTAAGCATTGCTTAGCTTTATACAAACTTGCCTCTAATATCTTTATATAAAGTAAGGCATAAGGCAATGCTGAGTCATATCTTATTATTTCTTATTTATGAGTGACCAACACAGTTTAAGCGTAAGAGATCGCTGTTACTGTTACAGCTCCATCTCCTACGCAGAAAAAGGTTTTAGTCCTGATTCATAATAAAAAAGTATTGGCGATAATATTTCAGCTCAGCAATCGAATCACGAATATCATCCATCGCCAAATGCGACGCATTCTTTTTCAAACCGCTCATAATTTCTGGACGCCAGCGCTTTGCCAACTCTTTCACTGATGAAACATCCAAATTACGATAATGGAAGTACTGTTCCAATTCAGGCATTAAACGGTGTAAAAAACGGCGGTCTTGGCAAATTGAGTTGCCACACATTGGCGATGTTTTAGGATTGACCCATTTTTTTAGAAACTCAATGGTTTGCTGCTCTGCATCCTGCGCAGTGAGTTTGCTGCGACGCACACGCTCAATTAAGCCCGATTGTCCATGCTGACGTGTATTCCACTCATCCATGGCATTTAAAATACGATCAGGTTGATGCACAGCCAGCACAGGACCTTCTGCCAAAATATTTAAATGATCATCGGTCACAATGGTAGCCACTTCAATAATTTGGTCGTTATCGGTATCTAAACCTGTCATTTCCAAATCAATCCAAATGAGGCGAGTATCAGGCGTGCTGCTCATAAATGTGCAATCTTATTCGGCTTAAAAACAACATAGTAGCAAATTTCTTGCTTCTTGGCTGTAACTGTGCCCCCGCTTCATGCTATTTTTGCCATCCTGAGTTCATGGTTTTTTAGGATATGAATGGCTTTAATTCGTAAGCGTCGATTGACTGAACAACAGCAACGTCGAATTGAAAAACAACACAAGTCACGTCAGGCAGACATTGACACTTCACATGATTTAGAAGGCTTGGTGGTACAACACTATGGTCGTCAATTAGAAGTTCAGGCTTTATCTGTTCCTGAAATTCATCCTGAAAAACCGGTGGTGCACGCAGGTGAGCCAGAACCATTTTGGAAACCTATTGAAATGGGAAGTATTTGGCGCTGTCACACTCGTACCAATTTAGAATTATTGGTGACGGGAGATCGGGTCAAATGGCAGGCCGACCCAAATACAGGTTTAGGAATTATTACCGCGATTCATCCACGCCAATCTTTATTGACCCGACCTGATCGTTATCACAAAGTTAAACCTGTTGCCGCCAATATCAGTTTGATTGTGATTGTTTTTGCGCCTTTGCCTGAACCTGCACCGGGCTTGATTGACCGCTATTTGGTTGCTTGTGCCGATGCCGATATTCCCGCCTTATTGGTTTTAAACAAATCTGATTTACTCAAAGAAAACGACCCGATTTTAGACTTGCTCAAGGAATATCAAGACTTGGGATATGAAGTTATGCAAACCCAATCCGATGCGAATTTAGAGCATTTAGCGGCACGTTTAGCAGGTGAAACGGTAGCTTTTGTCGGGCAATCGGGCGTGGGTAAAAGCTCGCTGATTAATGCCATCGTGCCCGAAGCGGCGCAAAAGACCAATATCATTTCGGAAAACTCGGCACTTGGACAGCACACCACAACCTCTACTCGTTTAATTGGCTTTGGAGATGGTGCTGCCTTAATTGACTCACCGGGGATTCGTGAATTTGGTTTGTGGCACTTGAGCCAAGATAAAATTCAAAATGGTTTTCCTGAAATTGAAAACCTGTTGGGTCATTGCCAATTCCGCAACTGTACCCATAAACATGAAAAGCAATGTGCGCTGCGACTGGCTGCTGCAGAAGGCGAAATTTTATCGCGTCGTTTAGACAGTTATTTAAGACTGTGTGATGAAATTGCCGAAGCGCAACAAAAAAATTAATTTTATTGTGGCGCTGCCCTTGAAGCGGTGTTTTTGATCGCCATATTTATACGCTATACTCTTGAACAATTTTGACATTGTAATTAGGTGACTTGTGGAACGTTGGTTCGAATTTATGGGGAATCATCCCTTCTTATTTGGGACGCTGGCTGTATTGGTAGTGTTGTTCTTTGTGTTAGAAGGTCAACGCAATGGTCGCAAAATTTCCCCACAATCTTTGGGTATTTTAGTCAAAGCTAAAAATGCCATGTTGATTGATTTACGTGATGCCAAAGATTTCCGTGAAGGTCATATCAGTGGTAGCCGCAATATTCCCTATAGCCAAATTACCAAGCATGTTGAAGAGTTAAAAACCTCAGATCGCCCATTGGTCTTTATCTGTAACTTGGGTCAGGTTGCAGGCAGTGCTTTACAACAGGTCGCACATACCGATGCCTATCGTTTAGATGGCGGTATTAGCAACTGGAAAGCACAAGGTTTACCTTTAGTAAAAAGCAAATAGTTTTACCCAATATTTTTCGCAAGGAGAACAATCATGGCTGAAGTCACTATTTATTCAACGACTGTATGTCCATACTGCATTCGTGCAAAACAACTCCTTGAGCGTAAAGGCGTTGCCTATAAAGAAATTAATTTGTCGAATGAAGCGCCTGAAGTACGTGTTGAATTAATGCAACGTACCAATCATCGTACCGTTCCACAAATTTTCATCAATGACCAATTTATTGGCGGCTTTGACCAATTATATGCGTTAGATCGCGAAGGCAAGCTTGATCAATTATTGGCATAAACATAACACGATAACCAACTCTTAAGGATTTAACATGAGTGAAGAACAACAAGCTCAACCACAATTGGCATTAGAGCGTATTTATACCAAAGACATTTCTTTTGAAGTTCCTGGGGCACAAGTATTTACCAAAGAATGGCAGCCTGAATTGAACATCAACCTGTCATCTTCTGCAGAAAAAATTGATCCAACCCACTTTGAAGTAGCATTAAAAGTTGTGGTTCAAGCCAACAACGCCGGCGATACTGCATTTATTGTGGATGTTACCCAAGCTGGTATTTTCCTGATTGATGGCGTTGAAGAAGAGCGTTTACCGTACATTCTTGGCGCATACTGCCCGAACATTTTGTTCCCATTCTTGCGTGAAGCAGTGAATGATATGGTTACCAAAGGCAGCTTCCCACAATTATTGTTAACGCCAATCAACTTCGATGCCGAGTTTGAAGCCAATATGCAACGTGCTCAAGCCGCTGCAGCTGAAGGTCAAGCTTAATTCGCGATTGGATATAAAAAACTGCTGAAATTTCAGCGGTTTTTTATGTCATCCGTTTGCTGATGGACGATCAAAATTAAAAATCATCATCCTGAGATGGATCTCGATACAAGGCATCGTGTATCGCTTCGACCAATTGCTGCGCAATTTCCTGTTTCGAGGCTTTTTCCAAATCGCGTTTTTCCATACGGTAGCTTTCGGCAAAAAATACCGTCATGGCATTTTCATCGGAAGCAAAACCAATATCGGCACGGGAAACGTCATTGCAGGCAATCATATCTAGCTTTTTCGCCACCAACTTGCCTGCTGCATACTCTTCTACATTGCGGGTTTCTGCAGCAAAGCCAACCATAAACGGACGTTTTTCCTGTTGCGCAATGGTCGCAACAATATCAGGGTTTTTGACCAACGCCACATTCAGCTCATCGCCTAATTTTTTAATTTTGTGTTCCGCAATTTCTGCCACGCGGTAATCTGCCACCGCGGCTGTAGCGATGAAAATATCACAGCCTTGTTCAAGCATCTGCAAACTGGTATCTAGCATTTGAATTGCAGAAGACACATTAATTCGCTGTACCCCATTTGGCGTATCTAAACTAACTGGGCCTGCAATAAGCGTGACTTTTGCCCCTGCTGCATAACAGGCTGCAGCCAAAGAAAAACCCATTTTGCCTGTACTATGGTTAGAAATATAACGCACAGGGTCTAAAGCTTCGCGGGTTGGGCCTGCTGTAATGGTGACATTTTTGCCTGCCAACATGCCAAATTTTTCCACCAAAGCACGCTGTGCCTGATGAAAATACTGCGTCACCTGATGCGCCAAATCTTCAGGTTCTGGCATACGCCCTAAACCAACATCTCCACAGGCTTGTTCGCCCGCATCGGGCATAATTACATGCACGCCATCTTCCACCAAAGTGGTTAAGTTACGCTGTGTGGCTTTGGCTGCCCACATTTGCTGATTCATGGCAGGTGCAACCCAAACTGGTGCAGTGGTGGCTAAATATAAAGTACTGAGCAAATCATCGGCCAGACCTGCAGCAAATTTGGCTAAGGTGTCGCAACTGGCGGGCGCAACCAAAATTAAATCGGCCCACCGTGCCAATTCAATATGCCCCATGCCTGCTTCGGCTTCGGTATCTAATAATTCGGTATGTACTGGATTGCCTGACAGTGCTTGAAAGGTCAGCGGTGTAATAAAAGCTTGTGCCCCCTTGGTCATGACCACGCGAACACTAAACCCCGCATCCTTTAAACGACGCACTAAAATCGCACTTTTATAGGCCGCAATGCCGCCTGTCACAGCTAAAATAATATTTTTATGAGGGAGGACGCTTAAATCGAAGCTCACAAATAAGCCACCTTTTTGTTGCAGTGGCGCTCACAATAGCATTAAATAATGTCATTCCCAAGAGATCTGTTGGGATTTAAGTTTCAAATTTAGAATAAAAAAGTCAAATAACAATGCATTTATCTATTAAACATTGGCCTGAACAAGAACGGCCACGTGAGCGTCTGATTCAAAATGGTGCTGCAAGTTTGTCCGATGCCGAACTACTGGCTATTTTCCTGCGCTCAGGCTCGCAACAACATTCTGCGGTGGAGTTGGCACGATTGCTAATTCAGCATTTTGGCAATCTCACTACTTTACTCGATGCACCCATTGCCGAGTTGTGTCAATTTCACGGCATGGGTAACAGTAAATATTCACAGCTCATGGCAGTCAAAGAACTCGGACGGCGCTATGTAGCCGAACATTTAAAACAAGATGCACTTGAGCTTAGCAATTCCAAACGCTTGATGGAGTATCTGCGTTTTGAACTTTTGGGCGAAACCCAAGAAGTGTTTGCGGTGCTTTGCCTTGATGCCTGTTTACGCAAAATCAGCTTTAAAAAATTATTTTATGGTGCATTAAATTCGTGTGAAATTTCCATTAATCAATTGCTACGTTTTGCGATTAGTCAACATGCCACAGCGATTGTGATTGCACACAATCATCCTTTCGGCTTACCACAACCTTCACCTGCAGATTTAGTCCTGACGCAGCAGATTCAGCAAGCCTGTCAGTTGCTAGAGCTGCGTTTGATCGATCACTGTATCATCTCAAGTGAAGGTAATTTTTCCTTTGCCGAACAACAACTGCTTAAATTTGAGCACACTTAAAATTTGCATATTGACAAAGCCTGCACAAGCACAGAAGATCATCAAAAAATTGTGATGATTCTAATAAAATGATAGTCGATCAACCCAGTGTATTTAACTTACTGTTTTCTTGGCGGGGCACGATTTTACCGAAGGTCTTACCGCCTTTGGGCTTGGTGATGTTGATCTCCACCATTATTGGCGGTTTGTCTTATATTGGTTATTTTCATTTTCCAGAATTGCCTTTGGTTGGCTTTACTTTAATTGGGGTGGTGCTGTCGATTTTTTTGGGCTTTAAAAACTCTGCCTGTTATGACCGTTGGTGGGAGGCACGTAAACTTTGGGGCATGCTGATTGCCAACGCGCGCCACTTTGACCGCGACTGCCGTATACTTAGTCAAGCACGACGTGAACGCGTCATTCAGCACGTCATTGTATTTGCCAATGTCTTGCGCGACCGCCTGCGTCATCAAACTGCCAATCCAACCGAGTTAATTCAAACCAGTGGCATGAGTCAGCAAGCAATTACCCAACTGTATCAACAAGCCAATGCGCCGCAATACACGCTCAGTTTGATTCAATGGGAGTTAATGCAAGCACTTAAAGAGGGCGAAATTTCCGATATTATTTACACACAAATGAATCAACACGTCACAGAGCTGAGTTTGGTACTCACGGGTTGTGACCGTATTGCTACCACACCGCTCCCTTTTGCGTATTCAGTCCTACTTAACCGAACAGTGTACTTTTTCTGTTTTATGTTGCCCTTTAGTTTAGGGTCTACACTCGGATTGGCGACTCCGCTTTTGGTCGGTATTTTGGCTTATACTTTTTTAGGTCTGGATGCGCTCAGTTCTGAAATTGAAGAACCTTTTGGCACGCAAAGCAATGACTTACCTTTAGATGCCATGGTAAGAACCATTGAAATTGAATTATTGGGTACGTTGGGTAAACCAACGCCACCACCAATTCAGGCACAGGACAATAATTTGCTTTAGACCCTCTTCCCAACCTTCTCCCAGAGGGAGAAGGAGTTTTTATCCTTTCTAAATTTTAATAATGGATATCACATCTGCTTATATGAGAAGGTTGGGATGAGGGAGTTACTCAACAAAACTCTCCCAAATCCCAATTTGACCATCTTTCACCCGCGGAATATTGCCCAATTTAATCCACGGCATATTTTCACCATGAAAATCACTGCCGACAGATACTTTTAGACCATGTTCAGCAATCATGCGATCCACCATTTGACGGGTCGATGCAGGGTCAATATTAGGCGGCAATTCCACAGCATCCCCCCCATATTTGGCAAAAATTTCAATCAAATAACGAATATTGGTGGCAGATAAATCATAACGGGTGGGATGTGCCAATACAGCAAAGCCCTGACTGTCATGAATTACCCGAATCGTATCTTCCAAACTCAAGCCGTCAAATTTCACATAAGCCTTTTTGCCTTCTTTAATATATTTATCAAAGGCTTGCTGCACACGCGTAACAATGCCTTTTTCCTGTAAAGTTTTGGCAATGTGTGTGCGAGTAATCCGATCTGCTACGCCTTCGACTTTAAGAAGTACATCATTATAAATATCTTGTCCAATCAGCGGAGTGAGTAAATCACAAATTTGTTTGGCACGTTCTGCACGAATTTGTTTTTGCTGTTCCAGCAGCGCCTGTAAAGATGCAGGATTTTGCATGTTTAGCGCCACCACATGCACGCTATAGCTTTTTTTAGTGGCAGGACGTGACCATTGACTGGAAATTTCCACTCCCGAAATAATCTTTAAATCTTGCCCCTGAGCCGCTTGCTCTGCCAAAGCCAGCCCATCCATTGTGTCATGATCAGTCAATGCCAAGGTATGAATGCCCTGCTGAATTGCCGCAGACACCAATTCTCCAGGTGACAAAGTTCCATCAGAAATATTACTGTGTGTATGTAAATCTACGCCGTGCATCACTTATACTATGTCATTTATTTGATCAGATTTAGATACTCTAACATGAAAGCACTTTTAGACTTTGTGCCCCTCATTATTTTCTTTTATTTATACAAAACTGTAGATCCAAAAGACACTAATCATCAATTACTACAACTCATCGGCTCTGCAGGCGGTGTCGATAACAACCATATTTTGGTGGCCACCACAGGTCTGATCATCTCGATGTTAGTGGTGTACGGCGCATTGTTCATCATGCAAAAATTCCGTTTAGATAAACAACAGTGGATTGTGCTGTTTATGACCGTAATTTTTGGTGGCATTACTTTAATGTTAAGCGATGACTTTTATATTCGCCTGAAAGCTGCCATTTTAAACATTGTATTTGCAGGTGCTTTTTTGCTATCACCATGGTTCAGCAAAGACCGTAAACCACTGATTCAACGCTTATTTGGGCCTGTGTTCAACTTGACCGAAGCTGGCTGGAAAAACCTGAATTATACTTGGGCAGCCATGTTTGCAGTCATGTCTTTCCTACACGTATTTTTTGCATTTTTATTTATGGACGGAAAATATTGGGGCGAATTCACTGCTTTTGGTGACATGATTGTGATGTTTTCCTTTATCATTGTGCAGTTTATTGTATTGCGCAAATACTTTAAAACATCTGAATAATTTCTGATCTGCGATATTCGAGAGTAACTATGCCTTTATTTGTTCTGAGTTGTACTGACCGTGAAGGTACACTGGAAAAACGTCTTGCGACCCGTCCTGCACATCTTGCACGTTTGCAACAACTCGATGCCGAAGGTCGCTTAATTGTGGCGGGGGCAATGCCAAAAGACCCAAGCAATCCACAAGCAGGCTTTTATGGCAGCACCATGATTGTCGATTTTGACAGTCGTGAAGCACTCGATGCTTGGCTACAAGATGAACCTTTCTTAAAAGAAGGCGTATATAGCCACATTGACGTTAAGCCATTCAATAAAGCATTCCCTCAAGGATAAGCGCTATGCGTTTCGTTGTTGCCAGTATTGTTGCTGTTCTGCTCAGTTCACCTGTATATGCAGTTGAGCCAGCCACAACCACACCTACTGCACCTGCTCCTGCTGCTGTGACCAACACGGCAGCTGTAGCAACAGCCAATGGGGTTACTCCTGCACAAGATAAGCCCCTGACTGCAGAACAAATTGCCAAAAATAAAGCCCTTCAGGAAGCTAAAACCAAAGCCTTGATTAAAGATCAGAGCACACGTTTGCAACAACTTGAACAGGCAAACCTCGATGCTTTGGCACAGAATCAGGAACTGCAACTTAAAAACGATAATTTAGGCGTGCAAGTTCAAGTACTGCAAAGTGAACGCAGTGCGCAAATGTTTTTATACGGTGCTGCAACACTCGCGGTTGGCGTATTGCTCGGCTTCTTAATTGCTAGCTATGTCTATACCAAACGTCGCCGCCAATGGTAAGGTGAGCATTCACCTCTTGATTTAAGGTACTCTGGTTTTGTTTCAGCCTATTCAAACTGCCGAGCTGGATTGGCAACTGGTCGATGGTATTGATGTGCCCATTTCCAAACAATTTGGCGATGTGTATTTCTCTAAAGACAACGGTTTATTAGAAACACGGCATGTGTTTTTACAGGGCAATGACTTACCCATCCGTTTAGCGGCGCTGAATGATTTTGAATATTTTTGTGTAGGCGAAACAGGCTTTGGTACAGGCTTAAATATTTTAGCGCTCTGGCAATTATGGCAACAGGTACGTCCCAATAATCGCAGCCATTTACACGCAATTTCTGTCGAAAAATTTCCACTTTGCAAAGCCGATCTTATACGTGCCTTAGCGGCTTGGCCCGAACTCAGTCATCTGTCTGAACAGCTGATTCAGCAATACCCTGCCGCTATTGCAGGCTGTCATCGTTTAAACTTTCCAGATGAACGCTTTAGCCTAGATTTATGGCTAGGCGATGCTCAGGAAGTTTTTCCTGTCATTGCTAAAACTGCTCCTGTCAATGCGTGGTTTTTAGATGGCTTTGCACCCGCCTGTAACCCCGATATGTGGCAGGAAACCGTGCTCAACCCGATTGTAGCACTGTCCGATTATGGCACGACTTTTGCCTCATTTAGTGTGGCAGGCGTACTCAAACGTGGCTTAAAACAACACGGTATTCACATCACCCGCCCACGCGGTTTTGGGCATAAACGGGAAATGCTGAAAGCCATCTGGCAAGCGCCTGAAATAGAGCCAATATCCGATCAGAACGAAACTCAAATTACAACAAATACCACAACAAGCAACCAACAGCGCCATATTGCGATCATAGGCGCAGGAATTGCGGGTTTAAGCTGTGCGTGGGCATTTTCCCAACGAGGGCATCAAGTCACGCTCTATGACCAAACAGCGCCACTTGCAGGCGGTTCTGGCAATCCTTTGGCACTCTTAAACCCAAAACTTTGCCCAATTCATCAAAGTGCTGATCATTTAATGACTTTGGCATGGCAACATGCTTTAAATCACTATGCCGCATTCAAAGCATTTCGTCCGTTGCAGATTCATCAACTGGCACTTAAACATGCCGATGAATTGCTGGATTTAGCCACACAATACCCAAAAGGTATTTTAGCAGCACAGAGTGCAACCGAACTTACGCCACAAAGCGACTTTGCCAGTTTAAACTTATTGCAAGCAGGAGCAGTTTCTCCACATCAACTGCGTGATGAAATTCTTGCGCATCCGCACATTCAGTTTCAGCAAGCTCAAATTAAACAAATCACCACGACAGCACAGCAACTGATCTTACACAGCGTAGATACTGAACTTGGAGTGTTTGATCATGTCATCGTCTGTGCAGCGCTGCAAAGCGGTGCTTTTTTTGAGCATTACCCTGTGCTTAAACCCATTCGTGGGCAAGTTAGCTGGGTAAATAATACAGATCAGGCTTTGCCATTATCACAAGCCTATAGCTATGGCGGCTATTGCATGCAGCTCAATGCCGATCAACTGATTTTAGGTGCATCGTTTTATCCAAATCGGGAAGATTGTGACGTCTTGGCAGAAGACCATGTGCATAACTACGAACTTATCCACAGTGTCTTTCCTGCGTATGCCGAAAACTTAGCACCCGTAGATACTTGGCAAGGTCGCGCTTCGCTACGCGCCCAAAGTAAGGATTATTTTCCCCTACTTGGCAAAATGCGTGATGATCAGGAAATTTACAGCTTTGCAGGACTCGGTTCTAAAGGCTTTTTATTTGCCCCGTTGTGCAGTGAAATACTGGCGGCACAAGTTTTAGCAGAAGCCTGCGCTGTACCTAAAAACTTAGTACAAAAACTGGCAGCTACACGTTTTCAGAAAAAGGTGAAAACCAAGAAGCCTTATTTTAAAGCTCCTCCACCTTCAAGCTAACGCTCGCTTAGAGAAAATAGAAATAAAACGATACCCAACAAAAAAGCGCCTTACGGCGCTTTCTTCATATTGATGATACTTAGTGACCTTGTTCCAAAGGCATGCCTGCGTCGCGCGCAGCACGTGTACCACCCATTAAAACCACATATTCACGTGAGCTGTCCAAACCTTCTAGTTTTTCCGCTGCACGTGGGGCTTTACTTCCGCCACCACATAAAATGTAAATGGGTTGATCCGCCGACACCTGAGTAAGACTCTCTGCTGATAGATCGTTAATTGGCTGATTCACAGCACCTTTAACATGAGCTTCTGCATAAGCACTTGCATCACGTACATCCCAGATAATCGCGTCAGCTGGGAACTCAAATGTTGTAATTTCTTGTTTACGGATCATTGCGCACTCCTTTGATGTAAAACAACACTTGGCAAATGAAGAAAACATCCCTAGCATCTCAGATATTGTTTCCATTTGCAAAGGTCTTCATTATGCCTTCTTTCGATATTGTTTCTGAATTAGAACTTTTTGAAGTGAATCATGCGGTTCAAAACACACAAAAAGAAATCGGTACTCGTTTCGATTTTCGTGGTCAGGATGTTTCTATCGACCTCAATGAAAAAAACAAAGAGATTAAAATCTCCACTGAAAGTGATTTCCAATGTGAGCAAGTGTATACCATGCTCGAAAATCACTTCTATAAGCGTAAAGTCGACATTCAGGCGCTTGACCCACAAAAAATGACCGCATCAGGTAAAAATGTGATTCAAGTGATCAAACTTAAAGATGGTCTTGACTCAGATACCGCAAAAAAAATTAACAAAGCCATTAAAGACAGTGGCATTAAAGTGCAATCTTCTATTCAGGGTGACAAAATTCGTGTGACCGACAAGAAACGCGACACATTGCAACAAGTCATGGCGTTCTTGAAAGAGCAACAATTTGGTCTGCCACTGCAATTTAACAACTTTAAAGATTAATTTGGGGATGTCATGACACCAACCAATCGCTTAAACAAACTGGTCAAAGCAACATCAAAATTGCCGAAAGGCATTCAAAGCCGCCTTTTGAGTCAAGCCTTTGGTCGTGTCGTGCCGATGGTGGGCACTGCGAAAATTCGCTATCAAGAAGTAACCCCATCGCAAGTGATGGTCAGTCTTGCCAATCATAAAGCCATGCAAAACCATATTGGACAGGTACATGCCTGTGCTATGGCGCTGCTTGCCGAAACTGCTACAGGTTTTGTGACTGCTATGAATGTACCTGATAGTGCCATTGTGCTGATTAAAAGCCTGAAAGTGGACTTTAAACGTCCAACTCAAGGTGCAATGACAGCCATTGCCACACTCAGCCCAGAACAGCAACAACTCATGCACAGCACCGACAAAGGCGAAACACTGGTCAATGTCAGTGTGATTGATGAATCAGGCGAAGCCCCGATTCAGTGTGAAATGTTGTGGGCATGGGTGTCAAAATCACATTTAAAGCAGAAATAAGCCTAATACTTGTTTCTTCTCCAATAAAAAAATCCCAGCTACTGTGCTGGGATTTTTTCATTACGATGTTTGATTAGCTTGATAATTATGATGCTTGACTAGCCTGAGCTTCTAAAAACTTCTGTTTGGCTTCTTCAGGAATCTGACGTTTTGAGCCTTTGACATCAACCGCAACAAAGGTAAATACGCCTTCGGTGACACGCACGGCTTCACGTGAATCGTCATGGCTGTCCCACACTTCAATTTGCATTTGAATAGAGGTATTGCCCACTTTCAAAATTTTGGTGTAGCAACTGATCACATCGCCCACTTTTACAGGCACCAAAAAAGTCATTTGGTTAATGGAAATCGTGGCACAACGTCCTTTACTAAAACGCTCGGCATGAATCGCACCAGCCAAATCCATCTGTGAAACGATCCAGCCTCCAAAGACATCTCCACTCCAGTTGGTATCTGCTGGCATGGCAATTGTTTGTAGGGAAAGCACTCCCTCTGGTTTTGCATGAGAATCTGACACGTTCACTCCGGACATTTGCATTAAATTAGCACGAACAGTGCATTAAGACTGGGCATTGAGTTGCTGATCCAACCACTGTTGTAATTCAGTCGCTCGTAGCGCGCCGCTTATTCTAGCAATTTCATTGCTTTTATTCATCAATACCAGTGTTGGAATACTGCGCACATGGAATGCACTGCTTAAGCGTGGATTGGCCTCGGTATCAATTTTGGCAAACACCACCTGCGGATTTTGCTTGGCAACTGTTGCAAAATGTGGTGCCATCAACTTACAAGGGCCACACCAGTCTGCCCAAAGATCAATCAGAATAGGTAAATCACTATTTTGAATAAAATTACTGAAGTTTTGCTCATTCAGTTCAATTGGTGCAAGCGGAATCAGCGTTTGATGACACTGCCCACATGCAGGGTTGGCAGATAATTTATCTTCAGGCACACGGTTTTTTGCACCGCATTCAGGGCATACAATAATCATTTACTGAACTCCAAACAGTTGCTGTAAAAACTCTAATTGGGTCTGAATGGCTTTTTTAAACCATTCACCATGATAAATATCGAAATGTTGCATATCCCACTCTTCATATTGCACATAAGGCGCAATATTGGTGGCCGTTTCACGACTCGATTCAATTGGAATCAGGCTGTCACGCTGTGCAGCAATAAATAACACAGGGATGTTGATTTGCCGCACTTCTTGAATAGGACGATAACGAATCAAATTAAAAAATACCCGAGCAGGAATTTCTCCACTCCAGTAATGGTCGGGGTTCACAATTGACATATAACCTGCATAACTGTCTGTGGTCGGTAAAAAACACAGTTCTTTTTGCGCCACCACTGCCAGCGTTTTGGGCGACATCCCCACCTTTGCTCCCATATAGTCCTGACTGGAGATTTTTAGGGCTTTCGGAAGTTGCTGCAAAGGATATAACTTGGCACTTTCCGCACCATCTACAAAAGGCACTTGTACCATGACCGCGGCAATATTGTGTAAGCGTGAGGCCAAACTCAGCACATATCCGCCACTCAGTGAAGTTCCCCACAGAATCATACGTTTGGCATCAATCGACTTACGTTCCGCAATATGTGAAATCATGCTGCGCCAGTCATCTAACTGCGCCTCTATGGATACCAATTCACGTGGACGCCCCGTACTCCCGCCCCAATAGCGATAATCGAATAGCACCACCGCATAGCCTGCCTGAGCAAAATATTGTGCGTATTGCACCAATTTAAAATGACGTAAAGCAGCCAGGCCGTGAGCCATCAGGATCACAGCTGGTTTGTCAATCTGTTGAGGACGATAGAAATCCGCAGCAATCACTTCCTGACCGCTTTTGACATACAGTGGTTCGACTGTATAGGCGTACATACGCGCTCCATTGCGTTATTTTATAGTTGTAATCGTTTATAAATTTTTCAGAACTAGGCCATCATGTTTTCAGCTTAATGCTATCATAAAGCATATCAAGATAAATGACATAATGGAGTGACATCATGAGCGAAAATGTAGGCTTTGCTGGCCAAATTGGTCCTGAACATATCTCTCAAGTAGTTGAAAAAGGTTTTAAATCAATTATCAATAACCGTCCAGATATGGAAGGTGGCCCTGAACAGCCAACCAGCGTACAAATTGAGGAAGCTGCTCGCAGTGCAGGTCTGGATTATGTCTTCCAGCCAGTAGTTGCCGGCCAGATTACTGAGCTTGATGTGCGCACCTTTGCTAACCATTATAACGAATTACCAAAACCGATCTTGATGTTCTGCCGTACAGGAAATCGCTCTAATAACTTATATCAACTGGCGAAACAGATGGACCTGCTGGATGACTAAGGTATTTGGGGGAAATGTACTTTTAGTTAACATTTCCTTTTAATTTCAGAGCTTGACCTAATGAGTAAATTTTTACTGGTTATATGTTGCAGTCTTGCATTGATGGGTTGTAGTTCAATGAATTTTAAGCCTACTGTGGGTGTCAGCATGGGAACTTCTGTTTAACTTTTAAAAAGAAGTTCTCAAAAAAAACAGCGCCGAAGCGCTGTTTTTTAGTTAGATCAATTAACACAAGTTGTATATGGACTTATACGGTTAGGAGCATAACTTCCATCGGCAGCATAGTCACTCGCTAAACTTGGAAGGGTTAGTGTTGTATAACCTCTAATTGGTGTTCCATCTTGTATTCGTGCAAGTGTCGCCTTCGCACCAACTTCTACAGATACCCATTGTGCATTAGCTTTCGGATATTCAATAATGAAATCAAATCTACCCGTGCTATCTGTACGATAAGTCGCAGTATATGGATGTGTCGTACTATTATTTGTTGTACCACCTAAGAAACGAACTACACGTAATGCTTGTCCATTAGCCATCCAAGTTGAATTACTCGCATTAATTGGACAAGTAATAGCCTCGTTCTTTGCTAATGTCTGTGAAGGAGTTGTATTAACTAATGGATAGTAATAATCATTTGGTTTAATCCAACCTTTCAAGTTTGTGAATGGATAAACTGCATCCAATTCTTTTACATCTTCTGTCTTAGGTGTCCCATCAGGATTAGTTAGAGGATTACCACTTGCATCTAAAACAGGTTTAGTCACGACTTTCCATGGATCTTTTTGAATACCAAACACCCATTCACCGATGACATAAGAAGTTGGACGAATATCCAGAACAACATCCTGATTTGCAACAGGTTTACCATCAACATCAACTAATTGAACAGAACCTTCTTTTTGATAATAAACCCCATTAGCTGTTGATGTAATCTCTGT
Organism: Acinetobacter sp. YH12095; assembly: GCF_013419245.1. Taxonomy (NCBI): domain Bacteria; kingdom Pseudomonadati; phylum Pseudomonadota; class Gammaproteobacteria; order Moraxellales; family Moraxellaceae; genus Acinetobacter; species Acinetobacter sp. YH12095. The sequence continues at coordinate 5,568 of NZ_VPAL01000021.1, read as the reverse complement.
TGGGTTAAAGTTAACAGCAATAGAACCAACAGTAACTGGCACTTCTGAATTTACAACATCAATACGATGAGGTACACGTCGTTCTGTATTTTGTTCATCCTTAACAATAGCCTCTACACGTAGGTCAGCAGTAGCAAAGTCATAGTTTCGATCACGCAAGCTTTCATCAATAACAATTGTAAATTTTGCCCAACCATTTTCATCACTTTCAATAGTTGATGCTCCATGAATATAAGCACCATTTCGTCTATAAGCTGGAATTGTTAAAGTTACAGCTTTACCAGCTTGACTTGATCCTTCTAAGTCTACTACTAATACAGACACTTCAACACTATCGCCTCTTAGATTCAATTTATCTTTAGATGACTTGATTTTTAAATCTAATGTTGGTGCTAGAACTGTTGGTGAATGGACTTGAATACTACTAGGTTGAGTTACTATAGCACCTGTTGCAGTGGTATGTGTTGCTGTTAATTCAATTGGTAGAACAGGAGTTGATAATATTCCCTGTAATGATTTCATTGATACTTCAAATACAGCTTCACCAAACTCATTTGTTGTAATTTGTGAAGAACCATTAATACTCGTAGCATTACGTGGGTCATCAATCGCTAAAGTTACAGTTTCATTGGCAACTCCACCTTGATTCGCATCAAGAAGTTTAACTGTTACAAATGCACTATCACCAGATGATGACAAAGATACTCGACTGCTATCTATCGTCAAGTGATAAGGATTAATTGCATCCTGAACCGTGAACGTTAAATTCGTTGGAATTTCATTACCACGAGGATCACGAATTGTTCCTGTTACTACGATAGAACTTAATATTGCAGAACTAATACCTTTCGGTACAATTAAGTCTACTGCCACTGAACCATTTGCTTGTACCACCACAGCTTCGCTAGCTAATTTCACACCAGCAGTGACCGCTTGTGAGTTTAGGCTTAAACGCATTGGTGTACCCGCAGCAGTATTCAGCCCCATTTCATCTTTAACCGAAGCATATACTTTTACAGTTTGCCCTGCTGTTACTGAATTTACATCTGCGGTTAAACGTGGATTCAAAGCATTTGCAGGCGTACTAATACCAATTGAACTCGTTTGTTGCAGACGATCACCATTATTTAAGTTTGTACCAACGACAGCAAAGATAATGCCATTTTTGATTAAACTCTCATCATATTTACCTTCTGAAACAGTAACCGTAAATTCAGCTTCACCTTTACTATTTGTGGTTGTAGGTACATCACTTAGTGATACACGGCTAGAAACTAAACTAGATAAGGCAATAGCAATTGGCGTATTCGGAATTGCATTATTTGCCACATCTCTTGCAACAACTTTAACACGTGTTTCTCCACCTAAAACTGAAACCGTATCTAATGGAGTACCATCTACTTTTGTAAAGGTCAAATTAGCCAAATCTTGATAAACAATAGCAGGTTTAGCCAATTCAATTTTTCTAAGAGCCGTAATATCAGTCTCAGCTCCTTTAACAGCCAATGTCAAACCATTTGCAACTAAATTTTCTAATTCAGTTGGATTTTTAGCTGTAATTTGAATTTGGAATGGAGCATTACCATTTGCATCTGTGGTCTTGGATGCCCCACCTACAATGCTTGCCCCATTTTGTAATGCAGCTTCATTTAAACCTAAGCCAACTTTTTGGTTCTTATAAACTTGACCATCACTACCTGTCGCCTTAACTGTAACATTTAATGTTACAGGTGTATTCACCGCCAAGGTCGCTAAACCTACCGTATCAATGACCAAAGACTCTAAAGTAACATCAGTAGTTGCTGATGGCTCTTTAAATTTTAAATCTAAAATTTGTGTTTTATCATTCGTAGATTTTGCTAATAATCGAATACCCGCTGGATTAAGTACCAAATCTTTCTGTTCTTGAGTATTGGCAAAAGTATATTGGAATTCAAACTCCGCAAACCCATTTTCGTCTGTCAGCTTAGTTGAACTACCTTTAGGGGTTAGCCCTAAATCTTGTAATTGTTGAGTTGTTAAACCTGTACGGGTTAAAGAAATTGATTCGCCTTTAAGCGCACTATCACCTTCACCAACTGCCTGCACTCTTACTTTAATCACTTGAGATTTTGTATAATCAAAACGTTGAGTAATGGGTTCAAAAGCTAAATATCGAACTTTTTCTTCTGAAACAGCTTCATCTTCTACAGCAATATAAATTTTATTAGTTACATTATTATCTGTGGTAAAAGTTGCTGTAATGCCTGCGTTCACTAACGCATCAACTGCTTTTACTGTTGTTGCATTGGTTTTCAATTTAAAGGTGACTATACCATTAGTATCAACATCTTTGGCACTTGCTCCCTCAAAAGTAACACCATTTGATTGTGCTTCTGGGTTTAAGCTAAGTGTTACTTTACCTTTTTTTGCACCGAACCCTGTAAAGTCAATTGCTTTAACTGTAATGGTAACATCATCTTTTTTTGCATTCACTTTATATGAAGATGCAATTTCTAAACGCTGAATAGCATCAGCATCTGAAGCATTTGTATTTTCTGTTACTACATCAACAATAACGCTACCAGACTCAAGGTTAATACCATCTGTATAGGTTGCACTTAACGAAATACCTGCGCCAGATAAAGCAAGTGGATGTGTAACATCGGCCGTGCTAATCGTAAATTCTGCAATACCTTGTGCATTCGTTTTAGCAGTCGCATTATTGAGTTTAACGCCATACGCGAGCTCAGCCTTTGTAAAGCTCAAACGAATCTCTTTTCCACTTAATGGCTCATGTTGATCATTCTTTGCTAATACTTGGATTTTTACAGGAGTTGTACTTTTCGCAGCAACAGCCTGATCTGGCTTAATTACTGAAAGAGTTGAGACAATCTGAGATGTGTCTTTAAATGTTAAATCTGCTGTTGCGGTTTTTTCCGCTTTATGTTCATCAACTAGCAAAAAACTTAATGTTTCAGACTTACCCGCAAAAGTAGCAAGATCAGCTGATGTAAAATTACTACTCGCTTTCAGTGTGTATTTCACCTCACCCTGAGCATTTGTTTGTTGAGTTGCTGCGCCATTAGTGATAATAAATTTACCGCGCATCGCTTCAGGCATATTTAAAGTAACAGACTGATTCGCTTTAATACCACCCTTAGCATCTGTTACAGTCGCAGTGACATCCACACTGCCATTTGGTAGATTTAATACTGTGCCTTGGGTCACATTGATTCTATAGTCACTGACAATCGTACTACTTTTCTTAATATTTAAAGTGTAAGGGATACTAACTGAAGTCCCATCAACAGTAGCAGTTAATTGTACTGAACCTTCAGCTTGTGCTAACGCAGGAACATTAATTTCAAATTTAGCTACACCATTTTCATCAGTCGCAACTACAGAGTTGGTACTGCTTACACCAAACTCATTTGTCGCAATTGATAAGCGAATATTTTTGTTGGCAATACCACCATTATCTTCATTTAAAGCTTTAACCGCCAAGTAAACTTTTGAATTATCTGGTGCAAATTGAATTTCCTGACTACTCGCACTCTGTAAATCTCTTGTTAAATGTGTTGCTACCTGTGACGTGTCTGTTGTTGAGGTATTGTCTCCACCACTATTTGGAGGATTAGTTGTACTACTATTATCCGTATTGTAATAACCATCACTTCCACCACCACCACACGCAACCAATGCGATAGAAGAAGCCAATACTGTAGACTTTACCCCTAATTTTTTTAAGTTAATAAAATATGTCATATTCGTACCCATCGTTTTTATAAATGTCACAGACCCGCAAGATAGTTTACGGCTTTTAACGGAATTTACTCAAAATTACAAAAACTTTCAATGTAAATCTTCCAAACCACAAATTAAATCGTGATATCGGCTGTTAATTGTAGTTATTTCAACTTAAAGGTTATAAATTAAATATTAGTTAACCATTTAATAAAAAAGGTGTAACCATCATGTACGACCTCATTATCATTGGTGCAGGCACCGCAGGCATTAGCGCCTATAAAGAAGCGATTAAATACACCCAAAACCTACTCATCATCAATCACGGTCCATGGGACACCACCTGTGCCCGTGTTGGTTGTATGCCTAGCAAAGTCCTCATCTCTAGTGCCAATCGCATGCACGACATACAACATGCACAAGAATTTGCACTTACTGTAGATGCAAAAATTGATACATCACAAATCATGTCACACGTACATCAATTACGTGATCGCTTTACCGCAGCAACACAGAAAGATGTAGATCGCTGGGAAGCATCACACAAAATTTCTGGCTTTGCGACATTCGTAGATGCCCATACAATTCAAGTGAATGGACAGCAATATCAGGCAAAAGCTTTTATTATTGCAGTCGGTTCTACTCCTGCTTATGAGCAAGCATGGAAAGAAAAATTAGGCGAACGCTTAATCACATCAGATCAAATCTTTGAATTAGAGAACTTACCCCAATCTTTGGCCGTCATTGGCAGTGGTGTAATTGCAATCGAATTAGCTCAAGCTATGCAACGCTTAGGGGTAGAGACCACTATTTTTGCACGTAGTCGTAAAGTTGGTTCACTCAGCAGCCCAGAACTACAAACCATTGCACAAGATACACTCAGTCGAGAATTGAATATCAAATTTGAAACCTTGCCTACACAACTACAAAAAACAGAACAAGGCGTGAAAATTGAATATCAAGAAAATGGACAAATACAAAGCTTAACTGCCGATTATGTATTGGTTGCTACGGGTAGACGCAGCTATTTAGATCAGCTTCATCTTGAAAATATTGATACGAGTTTTAACAACATCAAACAGCTCCCAATTGATGCACACACCAAACAACTCGGACGGCATGCTATTTTTATTGTGGGTGATGCACACACTAACACCCCCATTCAACATGAAGCAGCACATGAAGGGCGTGCAGCCGTGCATAATTGTTTAAGCTTTCCAAATATTGAAAATATTAAAACATTAACACCCATGGGTATTGTGTTTAGCTCACCTGAAATGGCATCTGTAGGACAAAACTATAAACAACTGAAAGATCGAAATATTGCATTTACAACAGGCTTTGTTTCTTATGAAAAACAAGGTCGCGCCTTGGTGCTAGGAAAAAATAAAGGTGCTATTGAAGTTTATATTGATAATAAAAGTCAAAAGTTATTAGGTGCTGAATTATTTGTGGATGCTGCTGAGCACATGGCGCACTTATTGGCTTGGATGATTGATGAAGAACTCACACTTGAGGATATTTTAGATAAACCGTTCTACCATCCAACACTAGAAGAAGGTTTAAGAACAGCATTTAAACATGCACGTCGACAACTACGTGAAGTCTAATCAAATTTGGAAAATATGCTTACTATTTAAAACCATCCTCAGATGGTTTTATTTTGCCTTCACTTTTATGTTTCCTTTCTTTTTATAATTTTATTTTTCTAACTTTATTTTCTTTTCCACATAAAAAAACACCCCCAACGCTAGTTGAGGGTGTTTAGAATAATGAGCTGGCGATGACTTACTCTCACATGGGTAACCCCACACTACCATCAGCGCGAAGAGGTTTCACTTC
>NZ_VPAL01000020.1:0-40547 GCF_013419245.1 Acinetobacter sp. YH12095 | reverse complement strand
CTTGGCCAGAAAAATGAGTCGTTCTCGCTGTTCTAAACTAAGTGGTACAGAAACAATTCGAGGCATGTGTGAACATCTGTTAACTAAAAAAACTTTTTTCGCATGATTAGTTATTTTTGTCAACTTACTTGCATTCGGTTTAATGGGATGTAACTCAAATTTAAATAATGAAGTGAGCCAAGAAAAAGTACAAAGTAATGCACCTGCAGAAACACAAGTTATTTATTTTAATGGCCCACAAGATTTAACCATTGAATTAAAATCTTCAGATAATTTTGAAACTGCAGAAATGGTAGATAATTCAGACACAGTTTATCATTTAAAACGTGCTGTATCTGGTAGCGGTATTTTACTGAGCAATGATGATGGTGTATCTATTCACTTTAAAGGTGGTGAAGGAGTACTTGAGTTAGTCAAAGATCAGCCTATTAATATTACTGAATTTAAAAAATAGATTTTTTGCTGATCTATACTTAAAAACATCATTCATATTATTTATGATTGATAAATCATTCTATTTGTTATATTGATGATGCTTTTATTTATACAAGCAAGCTTTAAAATAAATACTGAATTAAAAAACCACCTTTTGAGCGATATGCCGAAAGGTGGTTTTTTCTATACTTTTTTAGGGCTTAAATTATAAGAGAGTTAGGTATCCGCTGTTGGAACAATACCTGCAACAGCACAGCCTTTGAAAACTTGATCGCCATAATCTAAGGTCACAGAAAATTCAGCCATTGTACCATCTGCATCTTTACACGGTGTCGAATTAATATTCACATTCACCGCTTTATTGTCATGTTGCCCCATAAACTCAACCCCTTTTGGATACGCTGAACGTTCAACTGGAATTTTAAAGTTTGGCAACGCTGTTCCTTCAACCTCAATCTGGTCGCCATCCACAAGTACACGCCATGATTGTGTTACACCATAAGCTGTAAACTGTTGGATTGGCCCATCATTCACAACTTCAGAGGCAGCTGCATCATTTGTTGTATTTTGCACAGCAGACTGTTGGGTTTCGACTTTTTCAACTGTATTTTCAGGTGCTTTAGATTGATTACATGCACTAAGTAATATTGCTGAACACACTACTGAAAGAACTAAATAATTTTTTTCATGTTTGCTTCCTTCTAAGCGTAAAAACTACAAATGTATATTGATGCCAATTTGAAATCCGCGACCAGGTAATGGTGCAATATATTTCAATGGTGAATTTTGTGGGCGTGCCTCTTCATTTAATAAATTTGAGCCATGTAAGAAAAAGTCAAAACTGGCATTTTTTAATGCAACTTTCTTTTTAATCGACATATCTAACAACTGATAACTTGGTAAAGCAACCTCATCAAAAATATTTTTACCTAAATATTTAGGCTGATCATAATAGGTACTCGTCACATTTACAGACCAATCTAACCAATCCCAAGTTAAGCTCGCCCCATAACGATTTGTTGGCATATTGGAAAAATACTGCCCTTCATTATTAGAGTCTGTATTGTCTGTATTTAATTGGGTCTTATTCTTCATTAGAGTCTGTATTGTCTGTATTTAATTGGGTCTTATTCTTCACTAAATCAGCGAAAGCTGAAACACTTAAATCACCGTATTTTTGTAGTGAAAATGTATGTGCTGCATCCACCTCAAAACCAGTAATTGTCGTATCTGTTTGCGTCCAATATTTTAACGGTAAACGATTACGCATCGACATTCCTGTATTGCGTAAATATAAATAATTATCAAAATTCATTTCATACACTGTGGTTTGTAAACGTGATGCAGAATTAGAAAAAATTGCCGTTAATTCTTTCGCTTTTAGTTTCTCAACTTTTAAATCTTGATTGCCTTCTTCTTGAGCTAAAACCGAATAATGCGGCTGACTACTATATAACTCATTAATTTCAGGTGCACGTTTAGCTGCACTATATTTTGCTTTTAATTCTAAATAATCTGTTAATCGAGTCCCCACACCAACAGAAAAACTGTTTAAATCAAAATCTCTATTTTCTAATGTTGTATTTTGTGCATTCCGTGCCAATTTAAAGCTTTGATCCTGAATTTTATGCTGCAATCGCTCGGCGCGATAACCTGCATCAAAGTAAAAACGATTAAAATCCAGCTTTTGTTGAATAAAATACGCAAAAGTTTCACTTTTGACATTCGGTAAATACTTTAAATCCCCTGCTCCTGTTACATCACTGTTAAAGTAAATCGTTCCTATTTCACCACTCAAGGTATAATTATTCAACAACTTCAATGGCGTTGTTGAATACTTAATTCAGCCTGTTGAGTATTAAATTGATACTGATTGGCATTTTCCGCCGCAATATATTCACCCGAACTATTATTGAGTTTTGCTGCTTTAACTTGTATCGACTCTACAAAATTTGCAGGCTGCTCCCATAGTGCATCTAGCGCAAAACGGTTCTGCTTGGTGTGTACACTAACTGGTAACAACTCAGTATAGCTACTTTGAAATGACTTATTTTCTAAAGAAAAACCCGGCACACCATATTGACTGCTTTTATGATCTGCACTGAAACCAATATAGCCTTGCTCCATAAAATAAGTTGTGCCAATCGCATAATGATCTTGTGTTGAGGCTGAATTGGCCAATTTTTTATAATAATTGGGTGTAACATCCTGGTTTATTTTTTGAATTGCTTCCTTACTCTCACCTGCAACATAGTCGGGATTTGGTGTATTGACATAATCTACATATCTGCCATTTACATACCAAGTTGATACAGGTTTATCGGTATATTTAGCCGACTCCTGACTATCATAATAATCTGATAAATTACTTGGATTTTGTTGAATATGTTCAAGCACATAATTATTTAAATAAGGTTGATAACGCGTATTAAATATTTTTTCGATACGAGTATCTTTTTGACACTGGCTGGCTAAACCTGTGTTTACCCCACCACGCCCACCAAATACTTGCGTTTCACACACAGCCGCCTTACTTACGCCAGGAATATCATACACATCTATTTCCTGCTGCGAAAATTGCAACGTGGTTGCCCAGTTTTTTTGATTATTCAATTCTATACGCATGCCTTTTGCATCAAACTGATTGAATCCTTTACGCAAAACAACTTCCATATAGTGTGATTTGTTGGCAATTTCTTTGGGTATTAAACCTGTATCAATATCAACACTCCCACCAATTGCCTGCCCACCATGTCTCACTGCATCCGACCATTTATTTACAGTGATGTTTTGGCTGAATAAAGAATCAAACGGAATGGCTATATCACCACTCATGGTATTTAAACCTTGAATACTTAATCCATTTTCCATTACACCAACACGATGCCCGCTCAAACTACGAATGACTGGCGTACCTGCATGTGGCCCAAAAGCACTGCTTTGTACACCCGATAAATGCTTTAAAGCATCTCCCAAAGTATTTGCCGTTTGAATTTTTTCTTTTCCCACAACATGGTCTGAGTTTTCTTGTTGTGCCTGCAAGCTTATGATTTCAAGTAAAGTTGTTTCAGCATGAGCTGTATGCATCATATAAAAAATGGATAAGCCGAGTAGCGTCAAACGCATTTAAAAATCCCCCAATACAATCTATTGTTATGTTATAACACTCCTACAAAGTGGTGTGATTTTTTTATCAACGGTAAATTTTTTATGCATCTAAATGCTGAAAAACAAATCGAATTTTAATAGTTTTTTTATACAATTCGCCTTATTTTGATCTTTATAATAAAGGTCACTTTTGTACATAAAAATAATGACTTATCTTAATAAATACTGCGCTAGTCTAAATTTTAGACAAAAAAATCCCACATGGGAATGTGGGAAAACTAAGAAACTACAGCTATGTTTCGTTCATTTATTTTATCGTCATCTGACCGACAAACAGTGGCATAAAATTACTTTTTTAAGTCTATTTTTCACCTTTAACATATCCCATTGGATCCGCATCGAAGTATACGATTTACACCTAGATTATTATTTCCGATCTAACTCTACTAGACCCTGTCTTGCTTCTGTAATGATCAGCTGAATTTCTTCATTTTGCTTTCTCTTTTGTTCAAAATACACATAAATGCCTAGAGAAAATCCCACAGCTAAAATGATCAGCGTCATCATGATAATTGCATTATGATTCATTATATTTAGCCCCTTTAAACTTCCTCACTATTGTGAGATGCAAGGACTATACACAGCAATAACAAAAATGCTCAATTCCAATAAAGAAAATACACTGTTTTTTTTAATTTTATCTAAGAAAAACACTTTATTATTTAACAATATAATAAAAACCAAAATGTAACACGCATTCAAAAAATACGTTAAAATTCAATTATATTTTGTTCTATCTGTCATGATTATATTTTTAAGATATTTTAATTAATTTTCTCTCTATCTCAATTATCAGTCTGTTAAAATAAAAATTGATCTAAAAAACATAAGCTTATTTAAGCCATTACAGCCCGTTTGAAAAATGCTAATCTACAAAAATACCAACACAAATATGTGACGTAGTTAGCATTTTTAATCAATTCTTCAATTTTTTCTTGTAATGTGAAATACAATTTTTTGCATCCAGTGACTAAAAAAACACCAACTTCGATACGCTCCACTGATGCTCAATCATTCTGCTGTTATATTGAAGCTCTGACTAATCTAGATTGAAATGACTTTAAATCACCAAAACTCTGACAATGATGGTTTGATGCTCCTCATTTTCCTCAATCAGTTGTAAACGCTTTTGTTCTTTACTCACGACTTTAAAGCGCAAGTTTTGATATTCAATAATGCTTGGAATTTGGTCAAAATATTGTGCATCAGCATCAATTTCATCCTCAAATAATGATGTACCAAGTTGATAGTCCAAACTTTTTAAAACGATATATTTCACCGTTGTTTTCATCACAGCATCCTTTTTATTACTTTTTGCTTTACTTTTATTTGTATCACCGTTAATGCCACGATTAAACCTATAATTGTAAATTTTGCTGTATTTATAGGCAGTTAAATCGTGAACATTCTTATTTTAGCATTTCACTTTTTGATGTTTTTTCGCACAAGTCGACAAAATTCAGTACACTTGAGCAACTTATTCTATTCACTTGCAGATTTATCATGCTCAAACAATGCTGTGCCATACTTGAACAACGCCAACAGACTGTGGCTTTTATTGAAAGTGCCAGCTCAGGTTACTTATGTAGTCAGTTTTCTATTTATAAAAATAGCGGTGCCAATATTTTACTTGGTGGATTAGTCAGTTACGACCCAAGCATTAAACGTGAGATTTTGCATGTGAATAGTGACTTAATTGCCACCTATACCGCTGAATCCGCAGAAGTCACACAAGCCATGGCAGTTCAAGGCAAAAAACTATTTCAACATGCAGATTTTATTGTGGCATGCACAGGGTTACTGAAACCAGGCGGCAGTGCCACACCAGAAAAACCTGTAGGGACATTTTTTATCGCCATTCATTATCAGCAGCAAACTTTTCAGTACAAATATTTTTTAGATGGCAATCCATTACAACGACTAGAACAGCTCACTCTGTTAGTCGCTCAAGACCTGATTGATCTAATGCAAGATACAAACACTTGTACTGCACCCTGAAGTAAACCTATCTTTTTAAGTCTCTATAAAAATTCTCATGACTGCCCAATTTTAAAAGATAGAGTGTCATGATTTCGTCATCACTCACAGAGTAAGCCAGTAGCACAAGCTGTTTGTCCATTTTAAATTTATAAACAAATACTCCTGCTAAATCCCCCACTTTAGCTTCTCCGATATCAGGATTATTCCAAACGGTTATTACGGCATTATCAACATCTTTTTTCTGCTGCTTGGTTAGTTTTTTCACTGTCCGTTCAAATAGGGGAGTTTGTTGTATATTCATTGAACTCAACCAAAGCTATATGGTGTTGTATTCCCTGCTTTGACATGCGCCATACTAAGCAACAAATCTGCTATATCTTGAAAAGTTAAATCGGGATTGTCTTGTGCGATTTTTCCAATTTTAGCCCAGTACTCAATTTGTTTAGTTGCACTTCTACTTTCAGCCATCCCGTAAATCTTTGCTGATTCAACAATATCGCTGTCGATTTTAACTGCTACATGTGACATTGCTTTTTCCTCATATTAATTATGGAATAAATTTTAGCCAATCATGCAACCATTTACAACCTTAAGAAACAAAATACAACAACCTTCTTTTATGATCAAATATTTAAAAATGCGCTATCGTACGCCCGATCTTTTTTAATTCTCTAACGCTTCAATAATTACTCATTGTATTTTTGACTACCCTCATCCAAACCTCAAAAAAAATAAGGTTCCATTGCTTAACAATGAAACCTTATCTTCAGCCTAAACTGCTGCATCACATGATGTTCATGCACGGTACAGCTTTTTAGACAACCAATTAAGCAGCCGAACGCTCTGCAATTGGTACAACTTTACGCAATTCTGGGCCTGTATAATCTGCACTTGGGCGGATAATACGGTTATCTGCACGCTGTTCCATCACGTGTGCTGCCCAACCTGTTACACGGCTCATCACAAAGATTGGTGTAAATAGTTTGGTCGCAATACCCATAAAGTGATACGCAGACGCATGGAAGAAGTCAGCATTACAGAATAATTTCTTCTCACGCCACATCACTTCTTCACAACGCACCGATACAGGATAAAGTACTGTATCACCTACATCTTGCGCTAAACGCTCAGACCAGATTTTGATGATGCCGTTACGTGGATCATTGTCTTTATAAATCGCATGACCAAAGCCCATGATCTTTTCTTTACGTTCCAACTTGCCTAGCATTTCACGTTCAGCTTCTTCTGGCGATGTCCAATTTTCAATCATTTCCATCGCTGCTTCATTCGCGCCACCGTGTAATGGGCCACGTAATGAACCAATCGCGCCTGTAATACATGAATGCATGTCAGACAAAGTTGATGCGCAAACACGTGCTGTAAATGTTGATGCGTTGAACTCATGCTCTGCATACAAAATTAATGACACATTCATGACTTGTTCATGCAATTCATTTGGTTTTTCACCACGTAATAAATGCAGGAATTGTGCGCCAATTGAATCATCATCCGTATTTTCTTCAATACGCACGCCATCGTGGCTATAACGATACCAGTAGCAAATAATAGCTGGCAAAGTCGCCAAGATGCGGTCTGCTACATCTTGTTGCTGTTCAAATGACTGTTCGGTTTCTAAGTTACCTAGCATTGAAACACCTGTACGCATCACATCCATTGGGTGTGAATCTGCAGGAATACGCTCAAGCACTTCTTTGAGTGCTTGAGGCAATGCACGTAAAGATTTCAATTTTGCTTTATAGGCAGCCAATTGCTCTGAAGTCGGCAATTCACCAAAGAAAATCAAGTATGCAACTTCTTCAAACTGACAGTTTTCTGCCAAGTCTTGCACATCATAACCACGGTAAGTTAAGCCTGCGCCACTTTTACCAACAGTTGAGAGTGAGGTTTTACCTGCCACTTGTCCACGCAATCCTGCGCCTGTGAGTACTTTTCCTTCAGCCATTTTTTTAATTCTCCTGTTTGAACAGCTTGTCTAATGTATTTTCAAAAGTATGATAATCAAGGAATTCGTATAATTCTTTACGTTGTTGCATTTTGTCTAAGACATTCACTTGCGTGCCATCTTTACGAATGGATTGCATCACTTCAAGTGCTGCTTTTTGCATAGCACGAGTTGGTGAAAGTGGATACAACACCATGCGAATGCCCTGCTCAGCCAATTCTTCAGTGGTGTAATAAGGGGTATCACCAAACTCGGTAATGTTTGCCAATACAGGTACACCTACGGCATCACATACAGTTTTATACATGGTAATATCAGTCATAGCTTCTGCAAAAATTGCATCTGCACCCGCTTCCACACATGCGCAAGCACGGTCAATAACCGCCTGTAAACCTTCTTTTTGCAAGGCATCAGTACGTGCCATGACTACAAAGTTTGAATCGGTTTTCGCATCAACAGCCGCTTTAATACGATCAACCATTTCTTGCTGGGTTACAATTTCTTTGTTTGGACGATGTCCACAACGCTTTTGTGCAACCTGATCTTCAATATGAACTGCAGCAGCACCCGCAGCAATCATTTGTTTAATACTGCGGGCAATATTGAATGCACCGCCCCAACCTGTGTCAATATCCACCAATAATGGTGTATCAACACGCTCAGTAATACGACGTACATCTTCCAAGACGTTGTCTAAACTGGTCATGCCCAAGTCAGGTAAACCGTAAGAATAGTTGGCAACACCTGCACCAGATAAATAAATGGCTTTATAGCCCACTTGTTTTGCCATCATGGCAGCATAAGCATTTACCGTGCCGATAATTTGTAATGGCTTTTCGACTTCCAAGGCTTGTCTGAATCTTAAGCCCGCAGATGTTTGTTCTGTCATCTTCCTTTCCGCTTTTCTTACTATATTTTTCGAGATTCGAGTATATCGAGAATGCGAGATCACGCCATGGCTTTTTAGAATCTATACTCTAAAACTTTAGTCAAATAATTTTCAAATTTATTGCACAATAAATTTTCGTGATGTTGGTTATTCTTTATTTTTGATAAACACAGCTTTTCAGTACACTAAATGAGCAAAATTTAAACTATTTTCTAAAAATATGGCTTTTTCAGCTCAAATCATGCCATGTGCAAGTACACTTCGACACAGCACGCTGTACATATATTTGTTATAATGACAATCTCCGTTCTATTTAATTGATGATTTTTTACTCAATATGCACGAACTCGCCCATTTCGCTCCTTTAGGTAAAGATATACCACCAACCAAGCGTGGTCATGAGCGATGTGTAGCGTTATTAGTCAGTGCAACTGAGCTATTTTTAGAGCGTGGTTACGATGCCGTATCCTTAGATGATATTGTGCAACACGCAGGCGGTTCTAAAGCGTCGATCTATAAATACTTTGGCAATAAAGAAGGGTTATTCAAAGCTATTTGTGATTATCGCCGTGATAAATTTTTTCAGGATATTCACATTCCCTTTGAACAAATTGATTCAAATTTACGTGGTTATTTGATTCAAACCTTATTGAATTTTTATCATCATATTTTGGAACCAGAAAATGCAGCCTTTATGCGTCTGGTATTAGAGCAAAGTCAGCGCAATCCTGATATTGCCTTACACATACATGAGCGCGGCCCTTTGCATGTGCAACTTTGTATTGCCAAAGTATTGGAACATGCCAGTCAGCAAGGTTTAATTTGCTGTGAACAGCCTATTTATTCTGCACAACTGTATTTTGGTATTTTAAGAAATTTTGAATGGCGTATCATCATGGGTATTCCAAAACAAGAAACAGAACAAGAAACAACCAATTATGTAAGTTATTGTGTAGATCGCTTTCTAGACGCTCATCAAAAAGCTTAGATTTTTTGCAATTTCTGCATCCTATAGTATATTAGCCGATTCCCTTTTTCACTTAACCAACCAACAACTAATTGTTGTTTTTTCTCATTCAGCAATTATTGTGGAGTAACGAATGGCTCTACGTCACTTTCTAACATTACGCGATTTATCGACTTTAGAACTGAATCAAATTTTGCAACGCGCCATTGAGCTCAAGCGTAAACAGCATAACAATGAAGTTTTCCAGCCTTTTCCTGGCAAAGTCATGGGTATGATTTTTGAAAAATCCAGCACCCGAACCCGTGTATCGTTTGAAGCTGGCATGAGTCAGTTTGGTGGTAGCGCAATCTTCTTATCATCACGTGACACGCAATTAGGTCGCGGTGAGCCAATTGAAGATTCTGCTCGCGTCATTTCAAGTATGCTTGACATTGTGATGATTCGTACCTTTGGTCACGACATTGTAGAACGCTTTGCTTCTTACTCTAAAGTTCCTGTGATCAATGCCTTAACTGACGATCATCACCCATGCCAACTCCTTGCAGACATGCAAACCTATGTTGAACACCGTGGTTCAATTGAAGGTAAAACTGTGGCGTGGATTGGTGATGGCAACAATATGTGTAACTCATATATTGAAGCAGCACACATGTGGGGCTTTAATTTAAAAATTGCGACACCGAAAGGTTATGAGCCAGAACAGCGCTTCCTGTCTGAATTTGCACACTGCGTAGAATTGGTCGATTCTGCTGAGGATGCAGCAGTGAATGCTGATCTGATTGTGACCGATGTTTGGGCAAGCATGGGACAGGAAGAAGAACAAAAAATTCGTGAAAAAGCGTTTGCAGACTATCAAGTGAATGAACGCCTGATGGATTTAGCACATCCTGATTGTTTATTTATGCACTGCTTACCTGCGCACCGTGGTGAAGAAATTTCTGAAAATATGCTCGATCACAAAAATGCTGTAGTGTGGGATGAAGCAGAAAATCGCTTACATGCTCAAAAAGCATTGGTTGAGTTTTTATTGAATGAAAATCTTAAAAAAGACTAAGCTTTAAAACCCGTCTTAAATATTCGCAAAACTTTGATGAGTTTTGTTACAAACAGCACCAAAAGGTGCTGTTTTTTTATTTGGCTCGCTATAATCTTGAGTTATGGTCTATTTTTCTAAAATTTCTAAAAGAGCCTAGATAAACAATATGATTGATAAAACACTTGCCACAATTACGCTGTGCACTACTACACTGATCGCGAGTGCTTCACTCTATGCCAAAGCCAGTGAATTAGATCAATATTTAGTCCAACAAAAGATTCTAAGTGCAGATTATAAAATTCAAAATATCGTCGCTTTAAATGAAATTTTAGATGTCATTAGTGATGAAGATTCTCGTACTATGCCTTATCAGGTCGATCAAAATACAGTGATTGAACAAAGTACGGCGACAGACAAACAAATCAATATTCGTGGCATGATTATTTCACCTGACTTCACGCAGTTTGTAGAAAGTACGGGTTATAACAATGTCAAAAATATGATTAAACAAAACTTAATTCATAATTGTGAATCTATTTTTGAGCATCAGTTCCAACGGGTAAATCCCTATGTATTGAACTTAAAACTCAGTGCAGAAAAAACCCAGTTTAATGTGCAATTGGCAAATAGCGAGTGCCAATTTAAAGCAGACTGAACTGTATTTAAAACTAAAACAACCTCAGCTTTAAGATTTAATGCCTAAGGTTTAATGCGTAAACCCAAATATAACCTAACGTATTAAACCTTGCGGTTGTAAAATAATGATCAATGCGCCTAAAACTACTATCATTCCACCGAACATATCCCAACGTGTTAAATTGACTTGATCTACATACTTTAACCAAATCAAGGCTGTACAAATATAAATACCACCATAAGCCGCATAAATTCGCCCCGATGCCGCAGGATGTAGAGTCAATAACCACACAAAAGCCGCTAAGGCTAAAATTGTTGGCAGCCATAACCACTGTGATTTCCCCTGATTTAAAATCAAATAAGGAAAATAACAGCCTAATATTTCCATAACTGTCGTAACAAAAAACAAGAACGTTGTGCTGGCAATTTTAGTGATCTGAAAATCCATAAATCCTGTGTGGTCTCTCTTTTAGCAGTAACGATTCAAGTTCACGCATCTGCGAATTCATAAAAAATAACCCATGTTCAACATGGGTTATTTTCAAAATTCAAATAAGGATTGATTAGGCTGGTTCAGCCGTTTGATCTTCAAAGACTTCAAGTTTCAAACCGACTGCCTTACCGTTCTCTTTCTTCACAGAAACAGCCACATTACCGCCCTGTTCTGCAAGTTCACCAAACAGAATCATTTCTGCCAATGGCTTTTTCAAGTGTTCCTGAATCAGACGTTGCATTGGACGTGCGCCCATTAAGCGATCATATCCATGCTCAGCCAACCATTCACGCGCATCTTGATCAACCTCAAGAATGACTTTTTTATCATCCAACTGCGCTTGTAATTCAGTCAAGAATTTATCCACTACATTTTCAATTACTGTAGTAGGTAAAGCTTTAAATTGAATGACCCCATCCAAACGGTTACGGAACTCAGGTGAGAAGGCTTTTTTCATCGCTTCTTGGTTGTCATTACTGTTGTCTTGATCCATGAAACCAATGCTCACGCGGGAAATACTTTCCGCACCAATATTAGTGGTCAGAACCAAAATCACATTACGGAAGTCTGATTTACGACCATTATTATCGGTCAATGAACCATGATCCATAATTTGCAGCAATAGGTTAAATACATCAGGATGCGCTTTTTCAATTTCATCCAACAACAACACACAATGCGGATTTTTATGAATCGCATCGGTGAGTAAGCCACCCTGATCAAAACCGACATAGCCTGGAGGTGCACCAATTAAACGTGAAACGGCATGGCGCTCCATGTACTCAGACATATCAAAGCGAACCAATTCCACACCCAACAGTTTTGCCAACTGCTTGGTAACTTCGGTTTTACCAACGCCTGTCGGGCCAGCAAATACAAAACTACCCACTGGTTTGTCTGGTGTTTTTAAACCAGCACGTGACAGTTTAATTGCTGATGCTAACGCTTCAATAGCTTCATCTTGACCAAAGACCACACGTTTTAAATCACGCTCAAGATGTTCAAGTACAGTCTTGTCATCTTTCGATACGGTTTTAGGTGGAATACGTGCAATTTTAGAGACGATATCTTCAATGTTTTCTACTGTGATTAAAGTATCATCTTGCTCAGCTCTTAAACGGCGCTGCGCACCTGCTTCATCAATCACATCAATGGCTTTGTCTGGCAAGAAACGGTCATTGATAAATTTGGCCGATAACTCTACCGCAGACACCAATGCTTTATCATCATATTTAACATGGTGAAATTCTTCAAATTTCGATTTTAAACCACGTAAAATATCAATCGTTTCTGAAATTGAAGGCTCATTCACATCAATTTTTTGGAAACGGCGTGAAAGTGCATGGTCTTTTTCAAATACCTGACGATATTCTTGGAATGTCGTCGAGCCAATGCAACGCAAAGTACCATTTGCCAACGCAGGTTTAATTAAATTTGATGCATCCATAGTGCTACCCATGCTTGAGCCTGCACCAATAATCATGTGGATTTCGTCAATAAATAAAATGGCATCAGGTTTCTTTTTCAAGGCATTTAACAGTTGTTTTAAACGCTTTTCAAAGTCACCACGGTATTTTGTACCCGCTACCAACGCACCGATATCCAAACTATATACTTCGGCATTTTCGAGTGGTTTTGGCGCTTTACCATTCACAATCAGCCACGCCAGACCTTCGGCAATAGAGGTTTTACCCACGCCTGGATCACCCACCAACAATGGGTTGTTCTTACGACGACGGCATAGAATTTGTGCAGCACGCTCAATTTCTTTTTCACGCCCAATTAACGGATCGGTTTTACCCTTTTGCGCTTCAGTATTCAAATTTAGCGTGTAAAGCTCTAACGGGCCAGCATTGGCAGAGCTTGAACTTTCGCTATCTAATTCTTCAACCTCTTCTTCCGCTTGCGTTTCGTCTTTACGTGTACCGTGCGATAAGTATTGCGTTAAGGTCAAACGGTTAATTTGATGACGCTTGAGTAGATACACGGCAAATGAATCACGTTCAGAGTACATTGCCACTAAAATATCTGCGCCTTCAACCGTACGGTCACCACCGCTAGATTGCACATGGAAAATACCACGCTGCAAAATGCGGTCAAAACTTTCGGTCGGGTGCGGCGCCTGATCGTTATTTTCAGCAAGTTTAGGGGTATGTTGTTCTACATATTCTTCGAGTTCTTTACGCAGCACAATAACATCTGCACCACACGCCTTGAGTGCATTGACTGCCGAATCATTGTCTAATAAAGCCAATAATAAATGTTCAACCGTTAGAAACTCGTGTCTCTTTTGACGAGCCATGCTAACAGCCAAACGTAGTGATACTTCTAATTGACGACTGAGCATGTAACCCCCTTAATCTTTAGGCTCAATCTGACAAAGTAATGGATGACCTTGTGATCGAGCGTAATTATTGACTTGGTTCGCTTTCGTTTCCGCAATATCCCGCGGATAGACCCCTGCGACACCTTTTCCTTCATAGTGTACAGTTAGCATTACTTGAGTCGCTTGGTCAAGATTCATTGCAAAGTATTGTTGTAAAATTTCAATTACAAAGTCCATTGGGGTGTAATCATCGTTCATTAAAACGACAACATATAAAGGTGGGCGTTTTAATTGTGGCGGCGCAGTTTGTACCGCAATATCACCATCATCTTCATGTCCTGCATCATCCACACTTAAACGCGGGGTTAAATGCCAATCGACATAGCCAGATTGATGAAAAGTGGTTTTAATTTCATTTAAACAGATGGATCTTTTTTGGGTTCGCATAAGTTTTACATATCACACATTATTGAGCGCTAGCTTCTGCTTGTGGAATTTCAGAAATAAAGGCAGAATCTGCCTCCACGGCTTTGCCTTTGCTCCAACTGAAGCGTTTAATCACAGGAGTTGCGCCATTTAAACGGACTTCAATAAAGTCTGGATTAAAGCCTTTAGGCATGCTCCAGCGCCCTGTTAAACGCTCATAATTATCAAAATTAAAATTGCTGTCTTCCATCGGAACAACCAGCACTTCTGTGCCTTGAATTAAACGCAGTTCTACCGTACCACTTGCACGTCGCTTGTTTGGACTCACTTGTACCAAATCGACCTGATATTCATAAGCATTGTCTGGTAATGGTTTCACCCCAAGATTTTGCACGGTCAGGCTTAAACCACCACGTTGACGCAAAACTTCACGATAAATCGCACTCATGCCTTCAGTACGTTGCTTATCTTCAGTTGCTTGAGTGAAAGCTTGATACAAATCATTGGAGTTACTGACCGCAACATCGCGTTCTTGAACCGCAGCATTTAAGCTCTTATTCAGACTTTCCAAACGCGTTTTTTGTTCTTGCACCACTTCAACCAGTTGTTCTGCATCGGCATCGTAACCAACCACAGTTAAGCCCTGACGATGCCCGACTGAATAGCCCAAAAAGCCACTACCTAAAATTAAAATGGCAGCACCAATTGCCAAAGGCGCATTGCTTTCAAGAAATGGCTTTTTTTCTGGCGGTGTAGATGAGGGTGTCATGCTTGAATTCGACTGTGACGTGGTTTCTGTATCGGTGTTATGCATCGTCATCTCTTGTTTTGATTCATTCAAAACACACATTTAAATCGAAATCTAAATGTGTGTGAAGTTGAAAAACGTGTTCTTATGGTAATAAACCAATCACCTCAAGTCCTGCATGTTCTGCAAAACCAAACATGAGGTTCATATTTTGTACTGCTTGCCCTGCTGCACCTTTCACCAAGTTATCTTGTGCCACCAAAAGTACTAATTTTTTCGGTTGTGGCTTATACAATGCGATACGCAACTGGTTAGCGCCACGTACTGAGCGTGTTTCTGGTGAACTGTTGGCTGGCATGACATCTACAAACTGTTCATTGGCATAAAACTGCTCGTACAGGCTTTGTAAATCTGCTGCATCACCTGCATCAGTTAAATCTACATAAATGGTGCTGAGCATACCGCGAATCATAGGTACTAAATGCGGTACAAACACAATGTGATTAAACACATCTTTTTGACCCGAAATATTTTCCAATGCTTCTACAATTTCTGGATGATGACGATGCCCCGCAACGCCATAAGCCTTAAAGTTGTCTGCATTTTCAGAATAAATCATGCCCAAACTGGCTTTACGGCCTGCACCAGACACACCTGATTTTGCGTCAATAATAATGCTTTCAGGTTTCACTAAAGCTTCAGCTTGTTTAAATAATGGTGCTAAACCAAGTTGCACTGTGGTTGGATAACAACCTGGGTTACCAATCACCTGTGCGTGTTTAATTTGCTCACGGTTGAGTTCAGACAAGCCATAAACTGAATCTTTTAAAATGTCTGGGCAAGCATGTTGCATGCCATACCATTTTTCAAACTGTGCTAAATCTTGCAAACGGAAGTCTGCTGCTAAATCGACTACTTTGGTATTGGCTGCAACAAGTTCCGCAGCATGTTGCATGGCAACGCCATGCGGTGTAGCAAAGAACACCACATCACACTGTTTTAATTCTTCGATGTTTAAATCTGAGTAGCATAGGTTTGTGTGCCCACGCAGGCTTGGGAACATATCATCTACACGGCGACCCGCTTCTGTACGTGAAGTCAGTACATTTACTTTTACATTTGGGTGTCGTAGCAAAAGACGCAATAATTCAACGCCTGTATAACCTGTACCACCGACAATACCAACTGAAATCACGTGCATTACCTCAATTCAAAAGCATGTTTAAGCTAACGCTATAGTATGACAGGAAGTTTTGGTTTTCTAAACTGTTTTACTAGGGTTTTGGGGCTTTTCTTTATTCTGTTGATTTTATAAAAGATGATTTGGATTGTAGTCAATACGTGCAACACCTTTGCATTGTAGTCTTATCATGTGGGTGTTGGCTTTTTTATTGATACCACCACCAAGGCAAAGACGTTGTTTTTAACTGCTTGCGATGCTGCAAATAGTGCGCATCATGCCGTTGTACTTCAACCCAAAATGCAGGACTATGATCAAAATGTCGTGTATGCGCCAACTCATGCACAGCAACATATCGCACAATTTGTTCAGGAAACAACACCAAGGCGCTATTGAGCATAATATGCTGTTGCGTACTGCAACTGCCCCAACGGGTTTTCGGTTGACGAATTGCGCACTGTTTAAATGGCAAAGCAATTTCATGACTGACTGTTTGCAAATATATCGGCAACATTTGTTTGGCATAAGCAATAACAAAGGCTTTTAAATATGCCGCAGGTTGGCGGTCACTAACCCATAGGCAATGCTGTTTTAAATCTAAAATAAAACTGTGTTTTTGTGTTTGATAATGAATATTTAAAGGCTCAGGCAAATTAAAAAGTGATAACTGATTTGGCAATTCACGCTGCACAAGTCCTTGCTGTGCTTGCTGTTTATGCCAAGTTTCAATCATCCACTGTTCAGATTGTTGCAAAAAATCCTGAATTTGTCGCTGAGTACAATATTTCGGTACAGTTAAGCGAATTTGATGCGGCTCGACACGCAAACGTAAACGTGTTGCTTTTGCATGTGGTGTGATTTGAATTTCAGGTAAGTCGGATAATGTCATTGTTGTTCTTTTATTAAATCCTCCCCGCCCCCTCCTTTAATAAAGGAGGAAGAAAAGCCCCCCATTAAAAACAAGGGACTTGGGAGACGAATTAAACCGCAGTACGTTCTTCAATGCCGTTATTGGTCGCTACAATTGCAATATCTGCTTTATTGATGGCAAAAATACCATTGGTCACAACACCCGGAATATCATTCAAGGTTTTTTCTAATTCCAACGCATTTAAAATATTTAAATTATAAATATCTAAAATCACGTTACCGTTATCAGTCACCACACCTTCACGGTAAGCAGGATCGCCACCTAAAGCCACAATTTTACGTGCTACCGCAGAACGAGCCATTGGAATGACCTCGATTGGCAATGCAAACTCACGTCCTAACTGCTCTACCCATTTTGAATCATCGACAATACAGATAAACTTACGTGCAATAGAAGCCACAATTTTTTCACGGGTCAACGCTGCGCCGCCGCCTTTAATCATGTGCATGTGACGGTCAATTTCATCTGCACCATCAACATAAGCATCTAAACTGCCCACAGAGTTCATATCGACCACTTCAATACCAAGTTTCTTTAAGCGCTCCGCAGTCGCTTCAGAACTTGCCACAGCTGCTTCTAATTGTAATTCAGGCAATAAATCAA
Source organism: Acinetobacter sp. YH12095 (assembly GCF_013419245.1). Lineage (NCBI taxonomy): Bacteria > Pseudomonadati > Pseudomonadota > Gammaproteobacteria > Moraxellales > Moraxellaceae > Acinetobacter > Acinetobacter sp. YH12095. Next base: position 22,766 of record NZ_VPAL01000020.1, on the reverse strand, counting down.
TCAGGAAATTCACTGTACTGCCTGTACCTACCCCCAAAATCCCGCCTTTAGGCAAATGTTTTAATGCTGCTTTGGCAGCCGCTTGCTTCTTTTCATCTTGGGTAGCATACAGACTCATGACTTCACTCAACTATTTTTGACATTTGTTGCCGATTTTACAGCGCAAATGTGCAGGGGTTTGTTACAATACCCCCCTATTTTAAACTGTTAGATGGAAGATTAACATGCTGTCTCGTTTGGTTCGACAAATTTTACAAGCAACGGTCTACGATGTTGCAATCGAAACCCCACTCGACGCAGCGCCACGAATTAGTGAAAAACTGAACAATAACATTCGCTTTAAACGTGAAGACTTACAACCTGTATTCTCTTTTAAATTGCGTGGTGCGTATAACCGTATTAGCCAATTACCCAAAGACCAACTTGAACGTGGTGTAATTACTGCCTCTGCAGGCAACCATGCGCAAGGTGTAGCATTGTCTGGGCAAGAACTGGGCATTCGCGCCATTATCGTTATGCCTAAAACCACGCCAGATATTAAAGTACAAGCGGTAAAACGCTTGGGTGGCGAAGTGGTATTACATGGTGACTCATTTGATGTTGCCAACAAATATGCAATTCAACGTGCCCAAGATGAAGGCATGACTTTTATTCCACCGTATGACGATGAATTGGTCATGGCAGGTCAAGGCACCATTGCCAACGAAATTTTGCGTCAATGGCGCGATGTCGAATATGTTTTCGTTGCTGTTGGTGGTGGCGGTTTAATTGCAGGTGTTGCAGCCTACTTGGGCGATGTCGCACCGCATGTCAAAGTCATTCCTGTAGAATATGATGAATCGGCTTGCTTAAAAGCGGCTTTTGAAGCCAATGAACGGGTTATTTTGCCGCAAGTGGGTTTATTTGCCGATGGTACTGCTGTCGCACAAATTGGTGAGAAACCGTTTGAAGTTTTACAACTACAAAAATCAGATCAATCAGGCCCAATTGTTGAGCGCGATGTAGTTTTGGTGAATACCGATGAAATCTGTGCGGCAATTAAAGACACCTTTGATGAAAACCGCAGCATTGTAGAACCTTCAGGTGCAATGGCTTTGGCAGGCATCAAAAAATATGTCGAGCAACACCAATTGCAAAATAAAAATATTGTGTCAATTGTCTGTGGCGCAAACATGAACTTTGACCGTTTACGCTATATTGCGGAACGTACTGAACTCGGTGAACATAAAGAAGCAATTTTTGCCGTGACCATTCCAGAAGAAAAAGGTGCGTTCCTTAACTTCTGCCGTGCGCTGCAAGGTCGTAATATCACCGAGTTTAACTACCGCGCCAGCGATGCTACTGCTGCACAAGTCTTTGTCGGCATCAGCTTAAAATCTGGTGAAAAAGAACGCCACGATATTTATGAGTTACTCAAAACCCAGTACGATGTTGATGATTTGTCGGATGATGAAGTAGCAAAACTACACATTCGTTATTTGGTCGGTGGTCATGCCGATATTGAAAATGAACGTCTATTCCGTGTGGAATTTCCAGAGCGTCCGGGTGCATTACTGACTTTCTTGGAGCGCTTAGGCCCAACCCATAACATCACCCTGTTCCATTACCGTAACCACGGTGCAGCGGAAGGTCGTGTATTGGTCGGTTTAGAAGCTTCGGATGCCAAACAGAACCCAGATGGTTTAATTGAAACTTTGGAAAAGATCACTTATCCATACCAAGAGATTACTAATAACTTGGGTTATCAGCGTTTCTTAAAATAACCGATCACACATCTCAATAAGTGCAAAAAACCGCTGATTTCAGCGGTTTTTTAGTCATATTGCTACAGTATAGAGCCCTAAAATATTTTAGAATATTGGAAGAATAATATAATTTTTCAGGATGATGCTATGGCACAATTTGCTGTCATTGGTTTAGGTAGCTTTGGTGCAACTGTGGCGACACAATTGGTCAAACTCAACCATGATGTCATTGGGATTGATAGCAATAAAAAGTTTGTAGAAAACATTGCCGATCAAATTACCCATGCGGTGATTGCCGATGCAACCGATGAACACGTTTTGGAAGAACTGAATATTCAAAATTGTGATGCAGTGGTGGTCGCCATTGGTGAAGATATTGAAGCCAGTATTTTGTGTGTCTTAAATTTAAAGAATTTGGGTATTTCTAAAATTTACGTTAAAGCCAAAAGTAAAGCGCATACCATGATTTTGACCCATTTGGGCGTAAGTAAAATTATTCACCCTGAAGAAGATATGGGCGTTCGCATCGCGCAATCGCTGAGTTATCCGATGGTGAGTCGTTATATGAGCCTAAACGACAACCACTATATTGTAAAAGTAAAAATTAAAGACAACTTGCATGGCACGCGCATTCATAGTCTGATGTCACATGCACCCGAAGTTAAACTTTTACTGTTTAAACGTGCCGAAACGATTTTCTATACGCTTGAATCCAATTTAATGCTACAAACAGATGATATTTTGGTGGTTGAAGGACAACTTGAACCATTAAAACGCTTATCTAAACAATTTAAGTCAGAATGAAAAAAACAGCGAAACAACCAATCAAAACTGTCAATTTAAGCCCACCCAGTCTTTTGGCACTGGGCTTTTTAAGCTTTATTAGCATTGGCACAATCTTGCTGAAACTGCCCATTTCCCATCATGGCGAGATGAGTTGGATTAATGCCTTATTTACTGCTACATCTGCAGTGACGATCACTGGATTGTCTGTAGTGAATATTGGCGATGCTTATACCGTATTTGGGCAAATGGTCATTATGTTGTTGTTACAATGTGGTGGCTTAGGTTTTATGACTTTTGCGATTTTAGCGGTTTTAAGTTTGTCATCCAAAATTGGTTTAAAACAACAAATCATGGCGCAAGACACCATTGGGCAAACCAACCTGTCTAAAGTGTCGATGACCATTAAAAGCGTGTTGCTCTACTCATTGTTTTTTGAAGGGATTGGCACGGTTATTTTAACCTTGGCATGGATGCAGGATTATCCATTTAGCGATGCATTTTTCTATGCGGCTTTCTATAGTGTTTCAGCCTTTAACAATGGTGGATTTTCATTATTTCCCAATAGCTTAATGAGTTTTGCAGATCAATACCTGATTACCTTAACTATTAGTATGCTGTATATCATTGGCGGTATTGGTTTTGTGGTACTCATGGATATTAAACGTGCCAAACGCTGGAAAAAACTCTCACCCAATAGCAAGCTGATTTTATCGACCATTGCTGGTTTAAACTTTGTGGCCTTTCTGCTGATTTGGGCGATTGAAGCCAATAATCCACATACCCTTGCAGCCATGAGTATTGGCGATCAAGCCCTCAATGCATGGTTTCACGCTACCGTTCCTCGCTCATCAGGCTTTAATAGTCTAGATGTCGCAAGTATGCAAAATAGCTCGACCTTGCTCACCATGCTTCTGATGTTTATTGGTGGTGGTTCGCTCAGTACCGCAGGCGGTATTAAAGTTGGCACATTTATTATTGTCATTTTAAGTGTGATCAGTTTTTTAAGACGTTCAGATGAGGTGCGTGTGTTTAATCATGCTGTACCTGAACGTACCACCTTTAAAGCTTTGGCGGTGATCAGCATCACAGGTATGTTAATTTGCCTCGGTTTGTTTAGCTTACTTGCCCTTGAACCGAAACTGAATTTTTTAGACCTGTTGTTTGAGGCTGTATCTGCAGCGTGCACGGTGGGTTTATCCCGTGGTGTTACAGGTGAATTACAACCTGCCAGCTTAATTATTTTAATGTTGTTGATGTTTGCAGGTCGTTTAGGGCCGCTGACTTTGGCTTATTTAATCGCCACACCACAAAAAAGCCGACTTAAACATCCAACCGCAGATATTCAAGTTGGATAAAAGCTGGATACGATCCGACTTCAAAAACAAACGCCAATCTTCAAGATTGGCGTTTTATATTCAGCGAGCAATAATGAGAAATCAATCTTAATCTACTTAAAACCAATTCATTAAAGACACACCCAAACCAACATAGGTTGCACGGTGATTATAGTCAATCAAGCTTTCGCCATAACCATCAAACAATTGGAAGTGACCACGTAACTTACCACTAATCGGGAAAACCCAATCAAACTGTGCCGCACCGTGCGAGTCATCACCACCTTTTAGGCTATGACGTAACATCAAAGAAAAGTCATGCTCTTTCCAACGATAAAATGCCAACATGTCACCACGCCCGATATAGTTTTTAATATCTGGGTTGTTGTCATCAGCGCGGTCTTCTTCAATGCGATACCAAGGACGCAACATCAAAGCAAAATTGTCTTTTTCAAAACCAAGATTAAAAATCACCCGATTCCAGCTACGTGACAAAGGGTCTGAACGACCATTGGACTGGTGATTCAATGTCAGCCCCATCAAACGCCCATGTAAACCAAAAAGCTGATAATTGGTACGGAACATTAAACTGGCTTCAGGCTCATAATTGGTTTCACGAAATGGGCGTGACTCATCACCATTGTAAACTTGCCAGCGAGAAGACTGGGTATATCCTAACCAGACATCACCATTATTCCCTAGCAAGTTCTCAACCGCTTTGGTTTTTAAAGAAAGCTGAAATTTACTTTCCATTGAAGTAAGATTCTGCTCCTCACCCAATTGAACTGTGTTTTGCTTATTTAAACTTTGAGGACGTTCGTTTTTATCACTGGTCCAAAAGCCGGGCATTAAATACACAGGCTGATAAGCACGTAAATTCCATGTACCCAACTTACTGTCTGCCGAAAGTTCCCAACGCTTATCCAGTAAAGATACATTCGGATCAAGCTTTGGTACATCAAAAGAAAATAAATTGCTTACGCTTACTGCAATTTTTTCTGTCACCGTTTCGGGTTCAGGCGCTAGTGCCTGAGCAGCTTGACGTTCGCTAATCAGCGCTGTTTTTTCTGCTTCAGGAATTTTAAACAGAGCATCGTAACACACCAAACGATCAGCATTTGACTCTAAAGCCACACAGGCTTCAGGTGTTGCAGGTGCAACTAAGCTAGCTGGGTCTTGTGCATAGGTTTTCGCCACAAACACAGTGCTGAGTGCGGCAACACTCAGCGACAGTCCTGTGCGTTCAAACAGTTTGAACGCGCTCATAAATCCCCCTAAGTTTTCGTTGTTATTTCACGTATCAGTTCACTTGTTTAATTTCAAAACCAAGTTCGAGCAATGCTTCACGTTTTGACACAGGTGCGACTACGGCTTTAGATGCTTGCTGCTGACGCAAATATTGCTCCGCAACACGTTTTAAATCGTCTAAAGTCACCGCCAATAAACGCTCACGTAATACTGTGCGGAATGAGGGTGTACGCGCGTGCAATAATGCATAACATGCAGTAATCGCTTCACCTGCAGGCGAACCCGGTTTATCCATACTAGCAATTAAACCTAAAATCGCTTCTTCTAGTTGATGCGGCAATTGCTCTGCATTAAATAACCAATCAATACTCGCTTCAAAGTCTGCGAAAGTTTCTGCCAAGCGTGGATCACGGTAACTGTAAAAACGGAATGAGCATGCATTGCCATCGTAACTTGCACCGCCACCGTAAGCACCGCCTTTTTCACGGATTGCGCTGTGTAAGAAACCATTGCGCAAATATGCAGCCAATACCATCAAAGGTGCAGCATCAGGATGCGAGACTTCCACCGCAGGATATGCAGCCGCACAGAATTGCACATTGGCTTGAATCAACCATGCCTGATCTTGCTCGGAATGATCTACAGGAACTTGAGTTAAAGCAGCAGGATTTTCTGCGACAGTGAGTTTATCCCAAACTTCTTGAACTTCTTCGACCAAACGATCAGATTGATGTTCTTCACATACCAACAAAAATTGCTTAGGTGCTTGCAGTAATTTATGGTGAATCAATTGCAATTCAGCAATTAGTTTATTGTATTCCGTTGCATCATTTTCAATTTTAGCAACCAAATCTGCCAACCAATTTAATGCGCCCAAACCTGTATTGTTGTAATCACGCAGCGCCAAAGCACTGTGATGTCGCCCTGCAATTTGCATAGCATAACTGTGCCCAGAACCTGATAAACGTGACTGCCAACGGGTTTTACGTTGTTGTAACAACTCAATAATGCGATCTTTTTCATCAAAACGTAATTGCTCAAATGCCAGTTTCAGCAAGCCGATAGCTTCAAGATTATTCACCAATGATTTGGTGGTTAAGGTGAGCCATGCACTGATCTGATTTTTGTCATCGACTTTAGAGCGTAAAGATGCGCCCATGCCCAAACCACCGCTGACTGCGGTTTGTAACTGTTGCAATTCTAAATAGTCGTATTCACCTGCACCCACTTCGCCCATCAAAATAGACAGCAAATTAAAATATGGCGATTGAACAATTTCATCAGGAATTTGAATCAATACTTGCTGATAGTAAATTCCATTGGTTCCTGCATGATATAAATTTAAAGGATAATCAATGCGGTTACTGATAATTTCACGCAACTCACCCTGCACAATATGCAAGGCTGCAGGCACATCTTCCAAACCAACTTTTGGCAATAAATTCAAATCATCTGGCGTATCTTGACGGACTTTTAAAGCTTCTGTTTGTGCGATGATTTCTGCTTTTTGCTCATCTGTGAGTTGTGCGCCTATCTCAGCCAGACGTGCTTTTTCAAGTGCAGCATCTTTGGCCGATTTTTCTGCATCTGGAACCAAAGTCATTTGAACACGGTGCGGGTTATCAATTAAATGCGTCTGAATTAGCCGTGATAACCACATTGGATCTTTAAGTTCTTCTTTGACTTGCTCAATCGCAGTATCTACATCCCACACCTGAATTGGGTCATTGTGGTGAATTGCACTGCTTAAACCATTTAAAATCAAGCTCAACCCGTATGGCATACCATCGCCATTAATTTCACGCTGATGCAATTCAATTTGATGCAAAATTGCATCAACCAAAGCCGTATCTACAGGCTGCGCAGCCACGTCTTGTAAAACTTTTAAAACGCCCGCCTGAAATTCTGCTGCATGTTCAGGGTTAGAACCTTGCACACCACAGAAGAAGGTCATTTCAAAGTTGGAATCATCCACGCCCATCAATGGCCCTGTAGATTGTGCATGCGCCCAAGTTTCCAAATAATGACGCAGTGGTGATGCAGAATTTTCAAGTAAAACACCTTCAACCAAACGCATACCTAAGCGTAATTTAATATCGCTTGCTTCAGGCAATAACCACGCCAAAACATGATAAGTTTTATCTTTGAGTTCTTCTGCATCGACTGCATAACTTTCAGTCACTGCCACTGGCGCAGCTAAACGACGCTCAGGCTTCGAATACAACGTTTCGCCCTGTTCAAATTTCGCCAAAGCCAACTGTTCAAACTGTTCTTGTAAATCGTATGCAGGCGTATTGCCAAAAGTCATAAATACCGCATTACTTGGGTGATAATGTGACTTATAAAAATCTACCAATTCTTGATAGGTTAAATCTGGAATATCTTTCGGGTCGCCACCTGAATTGTAGTGGTAAGTTGTTTCAGGGAATAAATGATAAGCCAATTGGTGATAAAGCTGATCGGATGGCGAACTCATCGCACCTTTCATTTCATTAAATACCACGCCTTTATAAACAGGCTCGCCATTTTCCAGCTCAATACGAATACCTTCCTGAGCAAAATCGAGAGGATTTAAATTGGCTGCAAAAGCCGCATCCATATACACCGCAAGCAGGTTTTGGAAATCTTTTTTGTTTTGTGTTGCAAATGGATAAGCTGTCCAATCTGCCGCGGTAAATGCGTTCATAAAAGTATTCAATGAACGACGAATCATTAAAAAGAACGGGTCACGGACAGGGAATTTTTCAGAACCACACAACGCAGTATGTTCTAAAATATGTGCCTCACCTTTGGAGTCCATCGGCTGAGTGCGAAATGCGACTAAAAATACATTTTCATCATGTTCTGTCGCTAAGTGATAATGCACCGCACCTGTAACTTTATGTTTATATTCAGACACTAAAATGTCTAAGGCTTCAACATGGTGTTGACGTACCAACTGAAACGCAGGATGTACAGTCTGGGAAATGGTTTCAGTGACATCTACAGTCATGTGATCTCCTAAAAATAAGCAAATAAAAAACTAAAGCCATTATAGCTTTAGTTCTTTAGATAATTCACGTTGAAAACCCGACTAAATTGATTGAAATTTGCAAAGTATCAACAAAATGCTGCCTACACTGCTTGTAGCAGAAGCAAAACTAGATCAGGTATTTAAAATAACTATAGTTTGGATGATTTTCGACATACACATAATTCTGTTTTTGATAAAAATGCGCTGCCGATTTGGTATCAGTGTTTAAACACAACGCCGAAAAATTAGCACGTGCTTTTTTCTCTAAATGTTGCAAGAGCTGTTTGCCTACGCCATGTTTACGATAATTTGGCAAAACATAAAAACGACGTACACGTCCAATACGACTTTCAATATCTTGCTCATTCCATTGCTGGTTTAAGCCACCACATGCAACCAATTGATCACCATCGTAAACAAACAATAAAAACTCACCAGGCTGATTAAAGCGGTTTTTACCACTTTCCCATTCTTCAATTAAACGATGGACAAAATCAAAGCCTTCTTGAGCAGCATGTTTGGCCAAAGTCTGAATTTGCGTTGGTAACTCTTGTGCTTCTTTAATTTCGATGTTCATCTAACCTTCCTGATAACTCTGCTAAACCCCTATTTTTCATCAATAACATTCATTCAGCTGAATTTTATTCATGAAACTACAGCAATCCTGAGCATTGGTGTAAACTTAGCGTTTTTAATTTTGACTGTGATTTAAAGACATGGCAACTGTTGACCTTTTTGCAATTGGTAATGCATTAATTGACCAAGAATTTCAAGTCTCGGATGACTTTCTCATTCAACATAGCTTGCAAAAAGGTACTATGCAATTAACCGATGGTGAAACACAAGTAAATTTATACAACAACTTAATTAAAACACAAAGACATAAAGGCCAAGCTTCGGGTGGTTCTGCCGCAAATACCACCGTTGCATTTAGTGCTTTAGGTGGTCAAGCCTTCTATGCCTGCCGTGTTGGTAACGATGAATTGGGTGATATTTACCTCAAAGGCTTAAATGAAGCAGGTATTCACACCACAACCAAATCGGTCAGTGAAGGCGTTACAGGGACTTGTATGGTACTTGTGAGTGATGACTCTGAACGTACCATGCACACTTACTTGGGCATTACCGCAGAACTTTCTGCTACACAAATTGATTTTGAGCCACTTAAAACAGCAAAATGGCTTTATATCGAAGGTTATTTATCTACTAGTGATACTGCACGTGCTGCGGTAAAACAAGCGCGTGAAATTGCCAAAGCCAATCAGGTTAAAATTGCACTGACTTTATCTGATCCTGCCATGGTGCAATATGCGCGTGAAGGTTTGGATGAATTACTAGATGATGGTGTGGATTTGATCTTCTGTAACCAGCAAGAAGCCATGATGTACACAGGAACGGAAACGGCTGAAGCGGCATTAGAACAACTAAAACAAAAAAGCAAATACATTGTCATTACATTGAGCGCACAAGGTGCCCTAATTTATGATGGCAACAACGCTTTTTCTGTACCAGGTCGTCAAGTCACTGCTGTTGATGCCAACGGTGCGGGTGATGCCTTTGCAGGTTCATTCCTGTATGCACTCAATGCAGGCTTAGGTTTCCAAACTGCAGCTCAACTTGCCATTCTGATTTCAAGTGAAGTGGTTTCTCAATTCGGCCCTCGTCTTGCGGTAGAAGATTACGCTAAACTTTTGCATAGCATTCAAAAGGAATCTGCATAATGAATAAAATTTGTATGATGGAAGACATTCCTGAGCGTGAAGCACGTGCCTACGAAACGCCAAATGGTGACACAATTTTTATCACCCAACGTGATGGCATGTATTACGCTTACCAAAACGTCTGCCCACACCTACAAGTGGAATTAGAATTTTTAGAAAACCAGTTCTTAGACCGCGACCAAGAATATATCGAATGCTCAACGCATGGTGCATTGTTTATGGTTGAAACAGGTGAATGTATTTCTGGCCCTTGTTTAGGTCAATCACTTGAAAAAGTCGAGATCAGCGTTCATTCAGATGGTGGGATTTACTTGATCAACGACTAACTTTTTTGCAACTTTCAGAAAGAAGCGAAAAGTTCCAAATCTTAGCTCTATACAAAACCAGATCATTTATCTATGCTCTCTAAGCAGAGTTAGATCAATGATCTGCATCTAATAACATCACCTATAAATATTTCAACACGTGAGTTTAGCGCATGCATGAGTTTTTATCTGATTTGAACTTAATGCCCTTTCATCTCAGCCTAGTTGTTTTATTGCTACTCAGCACTGTCGAAACGATTGGTTATTACTTTAATTTTCGCCCAAGTCAGTTGCTCAAACGTGCATTTTCACAACGAATTACAGAATCGCCACTTTTAGATGTTAAATTTTCTAAAGTACTGATTTTTGTTTTTTTACTGATGAATTTCAGTGTTGCAGGATATTTTTTACAGTTTTTGATTTACTCACAACAACAACATTTCGTTCCTGCTTATTACATTATTATTCCAGCGTTTATTATTGCCATCTTTTTTACAGTCTTCATGATTCACTGTTTAGACCAAGTGATTAAGCCCAAATATAGCGTGCGCCAAGTCGATTTACTCGGACGTTTAGCCACAATTTCCAGTGGTAATGCCCGTCCTGGTTTTTCTGCACAAGCACGTGTACGTGATGAGTTTGGGCAACTGCATTATGTGCAGGTTGAACCTGAATTTGGTGAGCTTGAATTTCAAGCTCAAATTATTATTGTGCGCAAAAAAAGATCTCACTATCTTGCCAAAAAAATTTCGGCATCAAATAACCTATTTAGCAATCAATAAGTTATTTTTTAAGATTTAAAACCAATCTTGCTGACCTAAGAAAGTTAAAATTTTTCACTCAAACTCAACACAATCTGTTTGTTTATAAACGATACATTTCATGTGATCTGAACAATATTTACACAAAATCATTATGAAAAAATGCTGTTTACCCTAGACTAAGCCAAAGACAAAGCACCACTACATTGTAGGGAAATAAAAAAATATGCGGAATCGTCATTAAACTTTAACAAAAGAATGAGAATAATTATTAGCTGATAATATCTCTAATTTATTGTGGTTTTTAGATTGATTTTTATTCATAGCAATTTAGTCAGATTTGCTTTTTTAAAATATAAGTATTTTAGTCAGATTTTGAATTATTAATTACAAGTGTTTCTGTCAAGTTTAAAAAATATTACTTTCCTCCATTTATTCTCTGCAACACCCAAAAACAAACTATTGATTTATAATAAGTTAACAATATATTTTCATTTTAACTGTGCCAGCTATTTTTTTTTGTATGTTTTTGTTTAATAATATAAAACACAGTTTAAAAAATAGGCTTATAAAAGTGAGCTTAGTTCCTAAAGATTTAAATAGAAAAGTAGTTCGTGAACTCACGGTCATTTTAATAATTAAGGTCGTGCTGTTAATGGTCATCAAAAATATTTGGTTTGATGCCCCAACTATTCCTCAAAATTTTGATTCACAAGTTGCTGAGCGTATTGCTGGCAGTCCTTCCTCAATCAAGGAGACACGTTGATGATTTCTGAAAGCGTGGTCGATCTCTCGCGGTTCCAATTCGCAATGACCGCGATGTATCACTTTATTTTTGTTCCACTGACTTTAGGTCTGGCTTTTATTCTTGCCATTATGGAAACCACGTATGTGATTTCTGGTAAAGAAATTTATAAAGACATGACCAAATTCTGGGGAAAACTCTTCGGTATTAACTTTGCCTTAGGGGTAACCACTGGTTTAACCATGGAGTTCCAGTTTGGTACAAACTGGGCGTATTACTCACACTACGTGGGTGATATCTTTGGTGCACCACTCGCAATTGAAGGTTTAATGGCCTTCTTCTTAGAATCGACCTTCATTGGTTTATTCTTCTTTGGATGGGATCGCCTCTCCAAAGTGCAGCACTTATGTGTAACGTGGCTGGTTGCGCTTGGTTCTAATATGTCCGCTCTCTGGATTTTAGTTGCCAACGGCTGGATGCAGAACCCAGTGGGTTCTACCTTTAACTACGCAACCATGCGTATGGAATTGGTTGACTTCGGGGCGTTAATTTTTAACCCTGTTGCGCAAGTTAAATTCGTACACACTGTTTCTGCAGGTTATGTAACGGGTGCTATTTTCGTTTTAGCGATTTCAAGTTATTACTTATTGAAAAAGCAAGACTTGCCATTTGCGCGTCGTTCATTCGCTATTGCAGCAATTTTCGGTTTAGCTTCTACTTTATCTGTAATTCTACTTGGTGATGAATCAGGTTATGAATTAGGTGATGTTCAAAAAACCAAACTCGCAGCAATTGAAGCAGAATGGGATACTCACCCTGCTCCTGCAGCGTTCACTTTATTTGGTATTCCAAACGAAGAAACGCAAACGACAGATTACGCAGTTAAAATTCCTTATGTCATGGGGATTATTGCAACGCGTTCTATCACCGAAGAAGTGACTGGTATTAAAGACCTGATCGCAAACCACGAAGTTCGTATTCGTAACGGTATGGTTGCTTATCAACAACTTGAGCAATTACGTGCGGGCGACCAATCTCCTGAACTTAAAGCTGCATTTGAGCAAACTCAAACCGATTTGGGTTATGGTTTATTGTTGAAAAAATACACGCCAAACGTAGTAGATGCGACTGACGAACAAATTAAAATGGCTGCTGCGGATACTATTCCACACGTACCAAGTTTGTTCTGGGCATTCCGTGCCATGGTAGCTTCTGGTTTCTTAATGCTGTTGTTATTCGCACTTGCAACTTTTGCAGTGGCTAAACGCAACGCAGAAAGCAAACCTTGGTTATTAAAATTTGCGTTATTCTCATTACCATTACCTTGGATTGCAGCGCAAACAGGTTGGTATGTAGCAGAAGTTGGTCGTCAACCATGGACAATTGGTGAAGTACTTCCAACACACTTGTCTGCATCTTCACTCAGCACTGGCGACGTATGGGGCTCAATCATTGCATTGGCAGCGTTCTATACCGTTTTGCTGATTATTGAAATGTACTTGATGATCAAATTCTCACGTCTAGGCCCAAGCTCGCTTCATACTGGTAAATACCACTTCGAGAAAATTGAAGCTGCGAAAAAAGCCAATGAGGAGGCTTAAGCATGATCGAATATGAATTACTCAAAATCATTTGGTGGGTGTTAGTGGGTGTATTACTCATTGGCTTTGCCCTCACCGATGGCTTCGACATGGGCTCAATGGCGATCATGCCATTTGTAGGTAAAAATGACGAAGAACGCCGTGCTGCAATCAACACGATTGCACCGCACTGGGATGGTAACCAGGTTTGGTTCATTACAGCGGGTGGCGCGTTATTTGCTGCTTGGCCAATGGTATATGCAACAGCATTCTCAGGCATGTATTGGGCACTACTCTTAGTTCTGTTTGCCCTATTCCTGCGCCCAGTTGGTTTTGACTACCGTTCAAAACTTGAAAACACCAAATGGCGTACATCTTGGGACTGGGGTTTGGCTGTAGGTGGTGCAGTTCCTGCATTAGTATTCGGTGTTGCGTTTGGTAATATGTTCCTTGGCGTACCATTTACCCTAGACGAAACTGTACGTTCAACATATACAGGCAGCTTCTTTGCATTATTAAACCCATTTGCTTTAGTTTGTGGTTTAGTCAGCTTGTCTATGCTTTGTGCGCATGGTGGTGCATGGTTAATGCTGCGTACCGATGGTGACTTACGTGCACGCTCTGCAAAAGCAACGCAAATCATGGGTATTGTGTTCCTTGTGTGTTTCTTAGGTGCAGGCGCATGGTTATACTTCGGTGGTATCGAAGGTTATACCCTAGTAACTCCATACGACACGAATGGCGTAGCAAACCCATTGGCTAAAGAAGTTTTAACCAATGCAAACCCAGGCTGGATGAATAACTACTCAGCGTACCCTATTACCATGATTGCACCAATTATGGGCATCTTGGGCGGTATTTTGATTATTCTTGCAGCAGGTAAAAACAAAGCTGGTTTAAGTTTCACAGGTTCATCTTTAGCGGTGATCGGTGCGATTTTAACTGCAGGTTTTGCATTGTTCCCATTCTTAATGCCATCAAGCCTCAACCCAGTTGCAAGCTTGACCATGTGGGATGCGGTATCAAGTAAAAACACATTAACTGTAATGACTGTTGCAGCATGTATCTTCGTACCAATTATTTTGCTATACACCACTTGGTGTTACTACAAAATGTGGGGCGTTATCACCAACAAGCACATTAAAGAGAATTCACACAGCCTTTACTAAGGCTGTGTCTAAGGAGAATAAATTATGTGGTACTTTGCATGGATTCTCGGTATTCTGATGGCATGCTTTGCAGGTGTCTTGAGTGCCCTGTATATTGAATCTCATCAAGACCTTGACGAGGAATAATTAGATGACAGACACTGCAGTGAACGCTGAAACAACAGTTCAAAAACCGAACAAGATTGCGATGGTTATTTCATGTTTATTGGCATTCCCACTCGCAGCTGTACTGCTTCTTCATCCAGCAGCAATGCTGGATGCCAACGGTGAATATAGCCACCGTGCCATGATGTTTATTATGATTGGTATTTCAGGTGGCTTTGTACACGGTGTTGGTTTTATTCCACGCTTTTGGTTTTGGAAATGGTTATTTAGCCCATTTGTGGCTTGGCCATTGATGATTTGGGGTTATTACACTTGGTTTCTTTAATGAGGTGTAAATAAATTCCTTGAAAAGAGCGCAATATGCGCTCTTTTTTATTGGCTTAATATTTAGGAGCCGCAGATCATTCCTCTGCATCTTCACCATATAAAACAGCGTATAAAATTTTGAAACTTACAATCTAAAAGAAGAACTAAGCTCAAAACTCAGGCAGAAAAAAGCCAAACACTACGGTTTGGCTTTTTTCACAACATATTTTCGCACTTGGCAATGATTATGCACCTTGCTTAAAGCATATTGTTATTTCGGCTCAATGGGTGCAAACGGTGCAACCACATCGGCATTCTGCGCACGATGACGCATGAAATGATCCATCAATACAATCGCAAGCATAGCTTCTGCAATTGGCGTTGCACGCACACCTACGCAAGGATCATGGCGTCCTTTGGTCAGTACATCCGTATCTTCACGGTTTAAATTAATGGTTTTACCAGGTGTAGTAATACTGGCTGTTGGTTTTAAAGCAATCGCAACACGAATATCTTGACCACTAGAAATACCGCCTAAAATACCGCCTGCATGGTTCGCCAAAAAGCCGTCAGTGGTCAGTTCGTCACGGGTTTCATGCCCAAACTGCGCTGCCACTGCAAAACCATCTCCAATTTCAACGCCTTTCACAGCATTGATAGACATCATGGCATGGGCAATATCGGCATCTAAACGATCAAAAACAGGTTCCCCCCAACCCACAGGAACTTTTTCAGCCACAATTTCCAGTTTTGCACCACAGCTTGTACCCTGTTCACGCAAAGACGTTACCAAAGCTTCAAAACGTGGTACAGCATCGGCATCGCCACAGAAAAATGGATTGTTTGGTACTTCGTTCCAATCTAGCTTTTCAGCTTTTTCTGTACCAATTTGAGTGACGTGACCACGAATCACAATTCCAAATTTTTCGAACAGGTATTTTTTTGCAATTGCACCTGCTGCAACGCGCATTGCTGTTTCACGTGCGCTTGAACGTCCACCACCACGATAATCGCGGAAACCATACTTTTGCGTATAGGTATAATCTGCATGCCCAGGGCGGAAAGTCTGTGCAATATTACCGTAGTCTTTCGATTTTTGGTCAGTATTACGAATCAGTAAACCAATTGAAGTTCCAGTGGTTTTACCTTCAAAGACACCTGAAATAATTTCAACTTCATCGGGTTCTTTACGCTGTGTCGCAAACTTAGACGTACCCGGTTTACGGCGATCCAAATCTTTTTGTAAATCTTCTGCAGACAGTTCAATCCCCGGTGGCACGCCATCGACAATCGCCATCAGACCTACGCCATGAGATTCACCACAAGTCGTTACACGGAAAAGTTGCCCTATACTATTACCTGCCACGTCCAACGACTCCTTATGCTTGAACAGATTGAATAAATAAATCGCGATATTGACGGCATTGTGCTGCAGTCAATGCAAAAATACCTGAACCACCTTTTTGGAATTTTAACCAGTGCAAATCAACCGTGTTGAAATTCTGTTTCATCGCCCATTTAGAATTACCTACTTCAATCACAATCAGACCATCTTCAGTTAAGTAATCTGCCGCCTGCGCCAACATTTTACGGACTAAATCTAAGCCGTCTTGCCCTGCTGCCAATGCCAATTCTGGCTCATGATGGAATTCTTCAGGTAAATCTGCCATATCTTCCGCATCAACATACGGCGGGTTAGATACGATTAAATCATACTGATTTTCGGCTGGGATTTTGGCGAATAAATCAGACTCAAGCAACGCCACTTGGTATTGTTTGTTGTGATGTTCACAGTTAATTTGTGCGACTTCCAAAGCATCTTTTGAAATGTCAGTTGCATCGACTTCAGCATCTGGAAAAGCATAAGCCAAAGCAATCGCAATACAACCTGAACCCGTGCACATATCCAAAATACGTTGTGGGGTTTTAGGCGCAGCATTGGCTGGTAAATTGTTATCTGCTTCGCGCATTTGACCTTCTTCATCTAGGCAATATGGCGCAAAACGATTTTCAATTAGCTCGGCAATAGGTGAACGTGGAATTAGAACACGGTCATCGACATAAAATGGTTTTCCGAAGAAATACGCCAAGTTTAATAAGTAAGAAGTTGGTACTTTTTCATTGATACGACGTTCGAGCAAGCTTAAAAATTCAGCTGCTTCGCTCGGCAATAATTTTGCATCTAAAATTTCAGCGTCTGCATTCCAGTCTAAAGACAAAGTTTGTAACACCAATGCAGAACTTTCTGCAAAATAATCTTCTGTACCTTGACCTAAATGTGCATCGTATTGACGTAGTGCTGTAACCCCAAAGCGAATAAAATCACGAATGGTTGATAGGTTTTCAGCAGCTTCCTGCAAATGTTCAGGGCTAATTGTCGGTCGATCCACTTAAGGTGCTCCAAGGTCAAATTTTAAAACGCCTTATGATACCTTGTTTTGCTCGGTTTTATAATGTTTAAGCAGTTTCCAAGTAATTTATTTACTATGGTTTTACTTATTTGATTCCCACAAACTGACCTTGATAATAATCAGCGCGCTCTGCTGTTTGCAGCAAAACACATTGTGCACGTTGTAATGCGGCAAAATCGCTTTGAGTCGATAAATAACAGCGTTGTTTTACACGGTTTTCCCAAAGTTGATGCTGTTGTTGAATATTACTGGCATTGCCTGCGCTGCGTTTTACATAGGCTTTATAGTGTTTTTTGAGTCGTTTGGTTTGTGCTTTTTGCTCAGTTTTAATACATTTTTGCGATTGGGAAATTTTGCCATAACTATTGTTCATACATTGCGTATAGCCTTGTGAAACGCCATTCGCCCAAACTTGAGCTGTACCCAAAGTCAGCATCCCCAATAGTGTAAATATCCAAACTTTCATATTTTCCCCTGAGCGCAGTCTGTTTTTAAAGCGCGGTAAATTTTCAATATTTTATAATTTTACAAAACCCAAATTGCTGCATTGATGCTACAAGATTCAGGTTAAAAAGCATATAGTCAATCCCCTGCTTTTTATGATTCAGTCTATGATAAATGCACAACAATCATTGAAAAATGTGACAATATCCCAATAATTGAATTACTCATTTTATAGATGAAACTTTCAGCCTTATGAGCTACAAACACAATAATTTGATGGCCATGCGCCAAAGCTATTGGAACGACAACCACTCCGAAGCAGTCTTGATTGAAAAACAATTTTTTCAGCAAATTTTGATTGAAAACGGCATTTTTGAAAATTCGTCATTAGATGATGCCAAATATCTATTTTTTAGTTTGCCCAGCGTGATTATTGTTAAGGGATATGCGCATGGTTTTTTACACGATTCTGTAAAATTGATGATTCTCAAATTTATCCAAGACAACAAAGCGCAATTGATGAAAAAAGCCGAAACCAAAGTGCAATATCGGATGTAAAAGTACTTTTAAGCCGTTTTTCATACTTTTTTCACGAGGAAACTCGTCGTTCAGCAAGTTGAACTTTTTTAATACGTTAAGACGCGCTAATATCCGTTACAATCTAATTTTCCTGCGTATTGCTGATTTAAGGATTGATTTTAATGTCAGATCAGAACGATAAGCTTAAACAACTCAAGACTTCCTCTATGGATCGACGCTTATCCATCGCAAAGGCATCTTTACTTGCAGGAACACGATGGGCAGCCTCGAATGCCACCTCTATGTTTTCAAGCGAAGAAGAAAAAGAACGTAAACGAAAAAAAGCCATGAAAGAACAAGCCGATTACTTGGTGGCTGAAATTGGCAAACTCAAAGGCTCTATCGTGAAGATTGGGCAAATGATGGCGCTGTACGGCGAACATTTTTTACCTGAAGAAATTACGCAAGCACTCAACACGCTGAATAACCAGACTGTCGCATTGGCATGGCCTGCAATTAAACAGCAATTACAGGCACAGTTAGGTGCCAAACTTGATGATCTCACCATTGATCATGAGCCATTAGGTACAGCCTCTTTGGCTCAAGTTCACCGCGCGACCCGCAAGTCGGATGGTTTGGAGTTGGTATTAAAAATCCAATATCCAGGCGTAGCAGATGCGATTGACTCAGACATGAGCCTATTTAGAAATATGCTCAAATTGACACGCATGGTGCCGCAAACCCGTGAATTTGATCAGTGGTTTGATGAAGTGCGTGAAATGATGCATCGTGAAGTCAACTATCAAATTGAAGCGGAAACGACACGTCGTTTTGCTGCCCGTTTAAAAGATGATCCGCGCTACATTGTGCCGCAAATTGTGGATGAATACTGTAGCGACCAAGTGCTGTGTATGACCTTTGAACGTGGCGTACCGATTAACAGCCCTGTCATGCTCTCATTACCTCAAGAACGCCGTAACCAATTAGGCGAAGCCTCTTTAGAAATTGCTGTGCGTGAAGTATTTGAATGGGGCGAAATGCAGACTGACCCGAACTTTGGCAACTACTTAGTTCGCTTAGGTAATGGTGAAGATATTCACGATAAAATTGTACTGCTCGACTTTGGTGCTATTCGTCAATTTGATCAACACTTGCTGACTGTGGCGCGTAATTTGATCAAGGCGGGTTATTACCACGACCCACAAATGATGGTGAATGCCATGACGGGTTATGAGTTTTTTGACAGCATCCCTGAAAGCATTAAACCTGACATGGCAAAAGTGTTTCTATTGGCAACCGAAGCCTTTAGTCACTTAGACAATAACCGCGATTTACCTGCAGGCGTGATGGATGAACAATCGCGCTATGACTGGAAAAAAAGTCAGCTGCATAGCCGTGTCATGCAACAAGCATCTAAATCGATGGCTTCGCGTTACTTTAGTGTGCCGCCTAAAGAATTTATGTTTATTAGCCGTAAATTTATTGGTGCCTACACCTTTATGACCGTGATTGATGCGAAAACCAATGTCCGCAAAATGATTCAAAAGTTTATTTAAGTCCCAACTTTTATTTCTTTGATCAAAGCTGTTATATAGACCTAAATGATTGTTGCCCACTCGATGCAATTGTCATTTAGGTCAATTTATTTTAAAAGCGTAGATTTCTATAAAATTAATAATCTATAAAAATCCACATATTAGTCCAGTTATAAGAAAATTTTTACCGTTTATCTTTGACAATTCTGCATGTCAGCAATGACATAGTTTTTTTATAGTCTGCATGTCAGCATAAAAAACAAGCATTCTCTGTGTAGGACAACACAATCATGAGTCAAATGATAAACAAAGCCCAAGGATTCGGCTTAGCGCTACTCACTAAAATGGCATCGAGTGATCTGCTCGATCAATTCAAATTACGCAAATGGGTTGAACAATCTCTATATCACTCAGCCAAAGCAGGTTTTAAAACCTTTGAAACCACTCAAAAAAATTTTAAAAGCACACAAAAATTACCGCAACAACGACTGACACGTCAATCCAAAGATTTATTTGATTTGTCATTGAGTGAAGAACAGCAAATGCTGGTCGATGCCATGCAGCAATTTGCTACAGAAGTGATCTATCCATTGGCACATCAGGCAGATCATGATGCGAAATTCCCACAAGTATTATGGCAATACAGCACAGATTTAGGTTTGAACACCTATGCTCTGCCCGAAGCTTTAGGCGGTGTTGCCACTGAACAAAATATTGTCAGCCATATTTTAATTGCCGAACAATTGGCACGTGGCGACTTTGGCTTAACCGCAGGATTACTTTCCACATTTGGCGTAATGAATGCCATAACTCGCTGGGGTTCAGAACAGGTTCAAAATCAGTATTTATCTGCGTTTTCCGAAACAGACGCGAACCATCCAACGCCACTTCAAGCCACTTTTGCGATTCAGGAAAATACTGCTGCGTTTAATCCGTATCAGCTAAAAACCAAAGCGACTTTGCAAAATGGACAGTACCTAATTACAGGTGAAAAAACGCTGGTGATTTTGGCCGAAACAGCAGATTTATTTTTGGTTAGTGCAGAGCTAAATGGTCAAGCCGATGTGTTCATTGTGCAACGTGATGCTTCTATTCAATTTAAAGCAGCGCCTGCAATGGGCTTAAAAGCCTGCGAAACGGCGACTTTAAAGTTTAATCAAACCCCTGCGGAGCGTTTAGGCACAGATGATTTCGATTACAGCGCATTTTTAGATTTAGGCAATCTCATGTGGTGCGCCATGGCAGTTGGTTGCTGTGAAGCAGTGAAAAGTTATTGTATTCGCTATGCCAATGAGCGCACTGCATTTGGCGAACCAATTTCACATCGTCAAAGTGTGGCTTTTATGATTGCAGATATGGCCATTGAAATTGAAGCCATGCGCATGCTGTTGCTGAATGCAGCGAGTCTTGCCGAATCGGGTAAAAACTTTCATCGAGAAGCATATTTAGCACGTCTGCTCTGTGCAGAAAAATCTATGCAAATTGCCACCAATGGCGTGCAAATTTTAGGTGGTCATGGCTTTACCAAAGAACATCCTGTAGAGCGTTGGTATCGTGATTTACGTGCGACTGCAATTATGCATTCAGGCTTGCATGCTTAATCTCACACCATCAATAAACGATAGCCAGCTAGAAAAATAAGGAATACATCCATGAATTTACAAAATCCAAAAAAATTCAAAATGTTGGTCGATCAGGCACATGAAGTTGCTTTAAATGTATTACGTCCCATTTCAAGGAAATATGATAAAGCCGAACACGCCTACCCGAAAGAATTAGACATGCTTGCCGCCTTAGTTGATGGTATGAACCAAGCGGGCGATGGCATGAATGCAGGTGCAGCAGTCAACAAACGTGGTGACACATCTACAGGTAACAAAAATGGCGTAAATATGTCTACCGCACTGAGTATTGTCGAAATGTGTTATGGCGATACAGGTTTATTACTCAGTATGCCACGCCAAGGTTTAGGTAATTCTGCGATTGCTGCGGTGGCCAATGAAGAACAATTACAACGCTTTAATGGTGTTTGGGCAGCCATGGCAATTACCGAACCCAACTGTGGTTCTGACTCTGCGGCTATTCGTACCACTGCCACCAAAGTAGACAATGAATATATTTTAAATGGTGAAAAGATTTTTGTGACCTCTGGTGACCGCGCCGATGCCGTTGTTGTGTGGGCAACCTTAGACAAAAAACTGGGACGTGCTGCGATCAAATCCTTTGTTGTGACTAAGGGCACACCTGGCATGACCGTGGAACGCTTAGAACATAAATTAGGGATTAAAGCCTCGGACACAGCAACAATTCGATTTGAAAATTGCCGTGTTCCTGCGAGCAACCTTTTAGGCAATACAGAAATTGATGTTGCCAAAGGGTTTGCAGGTGTGATGGAAACCTTTGATAACACTCGCCCTTTGGTGGCAGCTATGGCCGTTGGTTGTGCCAAAGCCGCTTTAGAGCGGATTAAGGAAATTTTTAAAGACCAATTAGATGCAAATTATGCCACGCCCTATTTACAGTGTTCACATATCGCAGCACAGATTTATCGGATGGAAGCAGAATGGGAAGCCGCACGTTTATTGATGCTCAAAGCAGCATGGATGGCAGACAATAAACAGCCTAACTCACGCGAAGCTTCTATTTCCAAAGCCAAAGCTGGTCGCGTGTGTAATGAAATCACGCTCAGGTGTGTCGAGTTAGCTGCATCGGTGGGTTATAACGAAGATGAGTTATTGGAAAAATGGGCACGTGATTCAAAAATTTTAGATATTTTTGAAGGTACGCAACAGATTCAGCTATTGATTATTGCCCGTCGTGAATTAGGTAAAAGTTCGAGTGAGCTCAAGTGATTTTATGATTTAAGGCATATAGTAAAATAAGATAAAAGACAGATTTTCATAGAAATATTGCTCTGTACACGACAAATTTCACAGAACCCTTATCCTATCAGGATTCTGCTTTCTTAAAATTGCCAAAATTTCCTTAAACTCTTCTTTTTTCCCAAAACCAATTAAACGCTGAATCGCCATTTGAACA